>DVJH01000016.1 GCA_018710795.1 Candidatus Galligastranaerophilus gallistercoris
GGGCGCCGAATTCAGGGTCATAATGTATAATAATTCCCTCAAGTCCGGTTTGCCAGAAGCCAATATTATGGCCTGGCATAAAATTAAAAATTCGGTTTGCAATCTCGGTATGAATTTTTTGCAGCAGCCATTCCCTTTTGATTGAAAATTCATCCTGCAGGTTAAATTTATAATATTTTGTAAACTTTGGCTTTTTTCGTCTCTTTTTTCTTTTTCTCATAATTTATTAATATACAACTATTTATTTCTAATAGATATAACTAATAGAAATAAATTTACATTTTTTTACGAAAAATTCGTAATTGTATTTTGTTGCACGTTATGCTTTTGCTTGCTTTTATTGTTTGTTTAGAGTAGTATTTGCTTGAAAAGTAACATCTGTTAATAGAAAGTGGAGTTTGTTATGACAGAAAGAAAATTAGTCGGAACAGAAACTATGTTCAAAAAAGCACTTGCGGGCAAATATGCTATCGGTGCTTACAACGTAAACAACATGGAAATTTTACAAGGTATAGCTGAAGCTGCCGATGAAACACGTTCACCTATTATTTTACAGGTTTCAGCCGGTGCAAGAAAATATGCTAACCAAACATATTTAATCAAACTTGTTGAAGCTGCTCTTGCAACAACAACGGTGCCCATTGCGCTTCACTTAGACCATGGTGCCGATTTTGATATTTGCAAAGCTTGTATCGACGGCGGTTTTTCATCAGTTATGATTGACGGTTCAAGATTCCCGCTTGAAGAAAACATCGCTCTTACAAAACAGGTTGTTGAATACGCTCACCAAAGAGGCGTTTCGGTCGAAGCCGAACTCGGTAAATTAGCAGGTGTTGAAGACGATGTTAAAGTGGATAAAAAACACGCAACATATACAGACCCTGAAGAAGCTGCAAGATTTGTTAAAGAAACGGGCTGCGATTCTCTTGCAATTGCAATCGGAACAAGCCACGGCGCATACAAATTTAAAGGCGAAGCAAAACTCGATTTCGAAAGATTGGCAGAATGCAAAAAAGCAATCAATGATGTCGTAGGTTTTGATTTCCCGATTGTTTTACACGGTTCATCATCCGTTCCTAAATATCTTGTTGACAAATGCAATCAATACGGCGGAAATCTTCCCGATGCACAGGGTGTTCCCGAAGAAATGCTTGCTTATGCCGCTAAAAACGGTGTTGCAAAAATCAATATTGATACCGATTTAAGATTGGCAATGACATCGACAATAAGAGAATTCTTTATTGAACATCCCGAAAAATTTGACCCCAGAGAATATATGGGTCCCGGAAGAACCGCAGTTAAAGAACTCGTTAAACATAAAATGCAGGTATTAGGCACTGCAGGTCATGCAGACGACTAATTTGCTTTTATAAATTCCAATAAATGCGGCATTTAAAAATGCCGCATTTTTTAATATTTCTTAACAACAGTACCAAACAACTAAAGTTTTTATTTGTTTTGCCGAAATTAAATTGTGGATAGCTGTATCCTGATTTTCACAAGGATAGTAAAAAGTGTGTTTGGAATAAGCGCAAAAAATGCGCAAGCTTTTATACGGAGTAAACAACGATGAATATATTTCCCCGCTTCAAAAGGCAAATTTTTTCGGCCTTAATGTCAAGTTATACTTTGCTTATGTTCGGCTGCAATTTATTTGTGCCGGCTTATGCGGATAAAATTAACATTGAAGAAGCGCAAACGGTAAACAATGGGGAAAATGTTTCGGTTACAGACAGCATATATGACGCTCTTGTTTCTTCGGACGGTTCTATAAATGCTCTGTTAAACAATGGAACCATAACAAGAATTTCAAATTCCGAATTTTTAAACAATTCATATAAAACATCTTCAAATATAATGTCAGGTTCAGGTATTAGAAATAACGGGCTGATTGATTTAATTGACGAATCAAATTTTTCAAATAATAATATCGCTATTATAAATTATTCCGGTATAACTTCAATAGATAATTCAACTTTTGCCGAAAATAATACCGGCATATATCTTGACGGGAAAAATGCCGATTTATCGTCCGTTTCAAATTCAACATTTATAAATAACACAGAGGGAATAACCCTGAAAGAAACCGGCAAAGAAGGCAACAGAGCGCACCTTGGCACAATTTCAAATTCAACATTTGAAAATAATTCCATAGGCGTTCAAAATTTAGGGTCTGATATAGATTCAATCAAAGGCTCATTTTTTATATCAAACGATACCGGAGTTATTGCTAATACGTCTTATTCCGGGGGATACATCGGTTTAATCGATGATACGGAATTTATTTCAAACGATATAGGCGTATCCGTATCGGGAAGCAGGGTTGATACGATTTCAAATTCGCTTTTTGAAAATAATAATACGGGTATATATATTTCGGGCAGAAATCCAGGCGGCTCATCATCCTACCTTTTCTCTTCAATCGGAACAATAGAAAATACTTCATTTGTAAATAACCGAAATAATATTACCTCTCCTTATGATGAAGCCTATTCCGCCGCAATATATAATGCTAACGGCAGTATAGATAAAATTGTATCTTCAACTTTTACAAATAATACTCTTAACATAGAAGGTGCAAGGGAATACGCTTCAGGCGGCGCCGTTTATAACGGCGGGCAAATCGGAACTGTTGAGGCTGAATTTAACAATAACGGCGTTCAGGTTTCAAATTATTATGCTATGGCTTCAGGCGGAGCAATTAAGAACGATTATGACGGGGAAATAGATAATATTTCTTCAAATTTCGGGGAAAATTTTGCGCATGCTCAAGGTTCTTATTATGCTATGGCTTCAGGCGGCGCCATACAAAATGAAAGCGGCCATATAGGAAATATTAAGGGCGATTTTACGGGCAATTACGCATACGCTCATTCAAGCGAACAATCCATGGCTGCGGGCGGTGCTATTTCACAAACCAAGGCAGAGAAAACAATAGTGAATATAGAAGGTAATTTTGACGGCAATTATGCCGTAGCGGATTCTACGGCGGTTGTTCCGGAATTGCTTATTACACCGAGTGATAATTATTATAATTCAATTGCTTATGCCTACGGCGGCGCCGTTAACAATGATTCATCCGTTATATGGTCTATAAACAGTATATTTTCCAATAATTACACCGAAGCCGTTTCAAATTATTATGCCGAAAGCTTAGGCGGTGCAATTGCAAATAGAGACAGTAATTCTTTAATTGATAATCTGGACGGCGAATTTATAAATAACACTTCGTCTGCAAGCGGTAATATGAATGCATTTGCAGGCGGCGGCGCCATATATAACGAAGGTTTGATATCTTCAATTAATGCTGAATTTAATAACAATTCAGCATTCTCATCAGGTACAAATTCCAATGCGTACGGAGGTGCTATTTTAAATTCTGGAATAACGGGTGCCGTTACCGCTGATTTTATAGGAAACCATGTAAAAGCCGAGGGTGAAAATGCGGTTGCATACGGCGGCGCTGTTTATAATGAATCATATATTGTTCCTTCAATGGAAAATGAAGGACTGACGGCTGAAGTCCAAGTATTAAAAATCAATATGAATGACGGCACTACAAAAATATTAAGCGCTGTGCCCGAATCACCCGCTTCCATCTTAAAAATGTTTATTGATAACAATCTTATTGAAGATATTTCTTCAAACGAAACCGTTATGACGGAAAACGAAATAAATGAAATGATTGCCCAGGGCGATACGCCTTTTGATGATATTGACGGTCTTATTCTTTATATGAAAGAAAACGGTGCAATAGAAGGCAATCTCGGACAATATTATACCGATAATTCGGATAAAAATATTCCCCCTACAAGTATGGTATTTACCAATTCTTCCTTCATAAATAACTACGCCGAATCCGAAGGTTCGGCAAAAGGCGGCGCCATTTATTCAACACATAATATAAAAATTCAGGCAAAAGACGGCTATAAATCATTAATTTCAGGTAACTATACAATTTCAAACGGCGTTAAGGACGATAATGCCATATATATGGCAAATTCAACAAAAGAAGCCTATTCTTACGATGATGCAGCACAAACCGAAACATATTCATATAAAGTTCAACCTTCAAGTTTAATCCTTGAATCAAAAACAAACGGTATTATTCAAGTAGATGACAAAATCTCCGGAGATAAAGGCGGCTATGAAATTGAAGAAGTAATTAATTATGAAACCGGAGAAATGACAGAAAACATACTAAACGAAGAAAACAATGAATCCTACAAAATCTACATAACAGGCGACTCTACGGGCACCGTCATATTAAATAACGACGTCGAAGGCGAAGCCGATATGTATCTTTATCAAACAACACTTAAACTGGGTAAAAGAGATGACGTACTTAAAAATAATAATATGACATTTAACAGTGGCACCTTTGATATGGTAAATAACAATATAGGTTCTACTAACTTTAATACATTAACTTTAAATAATAACATTAAAACAAAAGCCGATGTCGATTTAATTAATGAAACAATGGATAGAATAACATCGGATAATTACATAATAAATGAAAACAAATTAAACGATAAATTAATAAGCGTTGATTATCTTAACCTCTTAAACGATTCAACAAAAGACTCCGTTAAAATTCTCTACGCAGATGAAGAAATATCATCCAACGTTGAATATACAGGTTCTAACCCTATACAGGTAGACAAAGATAAAATAGCATACTCTCCCATATATAAATATACGGTCTCATACGATATAGACGAAAACGATAATATGGGATATTTTACCTTTAACAGAGGAAACATAAACGATTCAAATTCATATAACCCCTCGGTCTTAGCTCCTTCCGTATCAAGTCAGGCGGGAGCATATACAACACAACTTCAAACCCTTGAATACGCATTTAAACATTCTGATGCCTTTATGGCACTTCCATCCTTTGAACGTATGGCAATAATAAATGCAGATAGATATGCTCTAACCCCTACATCAGATGCAACAGATATAGGAACATTTTCTCCCTTAATGACAAAACTCGATGTATCGGGTTTCTGGGTTAAACCTTATACATCATTTGAAAGCATTCCTTTAGATAACGGTCCTAAAGTATCAAATATATCTTATGGAACTCTTGTCGGATACGATTCTAACCTTAAACACTTAAAAAACGGCTGGGAAAGAGTCTTAACGGGATACATTGGATATAACGGAGCTTCTCAAAGATACAGTGGTATTGATACATATCAAAACGGAGGCATACTCGGTTTAACTACAACCTTCTATAAGAATAACTTCTTTAACGCAACAACGATATCAACCGGAGCTGTCGTAGGCAATTCTTCAACCTATTACGGAGATGAAGATTATACAATGCTCACTGCCGGTATAGGAAATAAATTCGGATACAACTTTGAATTCAAAGACGGTAAATTCATACTTCAACCCAACTTACTTTTATCCTATACCTTCATAAACACATTTGATTATACAAACGCTTCGGGATTAAAAATTAAATCAGATCCTCTCCATGCACTTCAAATAGCTCCCGGTATCAAATTCATAATGAATACGGAATCCGGATGGCAACCATACTTAAGAGCGGATATGATATGGAACATACTCGATAAAACAAAAGTAACCGCAAATGACGTAAGACTCCCCGAGATGAGTATAGACCCATACGTCCAATACGGTATAGGCGTACAAAAACTATTTAAAAACGAACGCCTCACATTCTTTGGCCAGGCCCTTGTACAAAACGGAGGCAGAAACGGTGTCTCCCTCAACGCAGGCTTAAGGTGGGCAGTGGGCAAGGGCACGAATTAAATATTAAATAATAAATAATCGGGTTTTAGAATAATTAAGACCCGATTATTAATCTTTATTTGTTGTTTAGATTTTATTTAAAAGCGAGTTTTTGTTCCATTTCGTTTGTAAGGTTTCTTATTGCGGGGTTTGTATTATCGCCGTTATTAAATTTTTTCCTTAACGCTATATTTAATTTAGGCTGCAGATATCCGAGAAGTATTGCGCTTATTCCTATATTTGCGATAATGGCGGCACCTTTTAAGAATTTGGTATTTTTAAGGTATTTTGTCGTATCTGAATTTTTGACGGCGCTCTCAATCGTATCAATTGTTTTTTGTGCGGTGCTTTTTAATTTATCGGTATTTATTTTCCCCAGCAGGCTTAATTGTTCGACGCCTTCTTTGGTTTTATATACGCCTATATCGCCCGTTTTTTTGAATACATCCGCCATTTCGCCGTCTGCATTATCAAAAAGAAAATCAATAACTTTTTTGGCGTTATCGTTTGTTACTTTTTTATCATCTCCTGCAAGCTCAATAACTTTTTTTGCCTGTTGAAGCAATTTTGAAGAGCCCTCTTTTGTTTTTTCGCTGTCAATTGCATTTTTCAAGGTGTCTGAATCCAAAACGGAATAGTCAAGACCTATCGGTTTTTTGAATACTTTTTCGGATAAAAATTCCATACCGTCTTGCATGGGTTTTGCAAGTCCGTAAATAAATAACAACTGGCAGGCTTCTTTTAAGCCGACTTCAAATCTTTCGCCTTTTCTTGCCTGCACAAGCCTTGTTCCCGTTATAACGCCGTCAACAATTGTTGTGTTTGCAACGGGGTTTGTCATAAAGAATGTTCCTATGTTTGCAAGCCCTTTGAAAGACGGGTTTTTGGAAGAATTTTCTTTATTTTTTCCGAATGTTTGATAAACAGAATTTTCTTTAAGTTCATTTTTTAGGGAAGCTTCTTTTGCAAGTTTTTCTTTTACCTGCTTTTCAACGGCTTTTTCCGTTCTTTTTTGTTTCAACGTAATTATTCCGTACAAAGCAAGCCCCGTTATTGCGGTTGAAACGCCGAATTTGGCTAAAGCAAGTTTTTTGGCGCTGTCTTTATTTTTTATGGTATCCCCTAAAATTTTTGCCTGTTCTTTAAATGCTTCCCCGAGGCTTTCCGCCTTATTTTTTGCAAATTCGACGGTATCCGCCACATTTTTATCGTTTCCCGCAAAGAGTCTGTTTGCGTCAACATCGGGGTTAATTCCTTTCTTTTTATATACAAAATTGTCAAATAAATGTTTTTTAAGCCAAGGGATTCCCCCGAGCCACAAAACTCCGGTCCCGAACTCTTCCAAGACCTTTTCTGCTCCGTCGTGGTTTCCGCCTTCTTTAAAATATGTATAACATGTAAGCGTATCGGATGTAACATCCTTTGCATACATGGGTATGACAGAACCTGTATTATCACCTAACTTTGAAAAAACTTTTGATATTGTTGATACTTTGGATACCGATGCCATTTTGTCCCTTCTCTTTCCTTAAATTACAAACCCCAAATAAGGTTCAAGAGGCGTTGAACCATGGCATTTTTTCTTTTTGTGCTGATTTTTTTATTTATCATTTTGAAGTCCTTCGATTTTTTTAAATCATATAAATATTTTAAATTGCTAAATTATTGTTTAATGTTGATTTTTGTAAATAAAAAGCCTTCTTTTTCGATTATGAATAAGAAGGCTTTTTGCATATTATAAAATTCTGATTTTTACTCGTCAATGCGAACCCATGCGTAAGCCTTGCAATCGTTTCTTCGCAGGCACCTTCTTAAAAAGTTAATTATTGTTGTAAACATTAAATATCTCCTTAACAAGTTTAGCTCATTTATTTTACAACCAAACATTTTTTTTGTCCACATATAAGTAAAAAGCTTTATCTTTTCTTTATAAGACTGAAATAATATCTTGTTGCAATAAAGCTTAGTAAATAATAATAGAACATAAATAGAATAAGCTGAACGACGCTCATTATTGTATCATGTAATTCTTTATTACCGCTGAATATTATATTCATAAACACTATACAAATAAAGCCTATAATTATTGTCAATATCATGAAGAAAAAGCCGCTGACTAAAAACAAAACAAAAATTGACCAAAAATGTTTGAAGCCGCTTTTAATGCCTTCCGTTAAACAATCAAGAGGTTTGCTTTTATCGCCGTATGCCCAATAATATATTGACATTTCCGCACCGCAATTAAAAGGTAATACAATAAACAATGCTATAATTAAGGGCAGCGGGAAAAATATTTTGACAAATATGACGCTTATTGCCACAAGCAAAACACATAGTGCAACGCTGACAACAAAAAGCCACAACCAATATTTAATATAGCTTACCGTATGTTTTTCAACATATCCGTAATATTCTTTTGCATTTTTAATTTCCTGGTTTTCAAAAATATCTTTTGCAAGATATGAAGCGGCAACTCTTGCAAGCAAAAATCTCCATGCACCGGCAATTATTGCAAAAAGTGAGGCGGCGGCAAGAATAATACCTATAAATATATGCATCGACGTTCCGCCTTTAAGGCAAAGACACCCGCACAATAATAACAGCATACCAAGTGCGCAATACAGTATGGGATCGCACATTTTTAAAACTGCGGGGAAATTGTTAAAAAAAGCTCCGCAGCCTATTTTAAATGCCGTTAACGGGGTAACGGGGCTTGCATTTTCCAAACTTACAAATTCTTTTTCCATCAGTACCTCTTTTTCTTATAATTGTTAAAATCCGATGTAAATTATACCATTTGTTTTCGGCTGAAGTTAATCAACCGTATGATTTAGTTTAAATTATTATTTTAAGCTTCTTTTCTTAATTTTCTATTTCCTGTAAAATTATTTTTGTAGCTAAGTTTTTTTCTATGAAAGAATTATTTAAAACCTTTAAAAAAGACGATTTTTTTAAAAATGTCAATTTTCATGTTCATTCGACCTTTTCTGACGGCAGGGTTGAATTTGAGACTTTAATTAAAGAAGCAAAAGAGCTTAATTTAAAATATTATTCAATAACCGACCACAACACAATCGAAGGATATGAAAATTTAAAAGAATTGCCCGAAGGGTTGATTACGGGCGTTGAATTTGACTGTTATATGGATTTAAACCTTCCTCATATCTTAGGGCTTAATGTTGATATAAATAATGAAAAGTTAAAAAAATTATGCACTCCTTTTAAAAAAGATTTTTTTGAAACGCCGAGGAGAATATTTTCTTCAAGGGACCCCAAAAAAGTAATTGATGCAATCCATAGTGCGGGCGGAATTGCAATTTTGGCGCACCCTTGTTGTTATTGGTGTTTAAGTTTGGATAAATTCGTTAAAAAACTTGTTGATATGGGGCTTGACGGCATTGAAGTTTATTATCCCTATAACAGATTAACAAGAATCGTAAAATTTCATTCAAGAAAAACGCCTAAAAAACTTGCGCAAAAGTATGACCTGATAATCTCGGGCGGCGAGGACCAACATAAATCATTAATACATAAAACGAGGAAAATTAATTGGGAACGTATAGTGTAAATGTTGACCCTTCTTTAATGGTTCATTATAAAAATCTGCTTGAAAAAGAAAATTGTGTTTTTTCATATCCCCAATACACTTTTTTTTGTGCAAAAACAAATCTGTGGCAATTTACGTTTTATAAAAGCGGAAAAGTTGTTATACAGGGAAAAGAAATTGATGATGCGGTAAAAAAATTTTTTGACGACAAATTCGGGCAAGAAATTAATTCTTCAGGCGAAATTGCTCCTTATCCGCATATAGGAATAGATGAATCCGGCAAAGGAGATTTTTTCGGTCCCCTTGTTATTGCGGGGTGTTTTTTAACGGAAAAAAATGCCGAAAAATTAAAATTAAAGGGCGTTATTGATTCAAAAAAACTTGATGATAAAAAAATTCTTTCACTGTCCGATGATATCAAAACCTGTTCAATATTTGATATTGTGGTTATCGGAAACAAAAAATATAACGAACTTTATGATAAATTCAAAAATTTGAATCGTCTTCTTGCCTGGGGGCATTCGACGGTTCTTGAAAATATATTAAATAAAACAAATTGCACAATTGCAATTTCGGATAAATTTGCGGATGAGTCGGTTATAAAAAATGCTCTTAAAGATAAAGGCAAAACAATTAAATTATTGCAGCAAACCAAGGCCGAATCGGATACGGCGGTTGCCGCGGCTTCAATTCTTGCAAGAGCCGAATTTGTTAAAAGAATTTCAAATTTATCGCAAAAATATGAAATAAATCTTCCCAAAGGTGCGGGTCAAAACGTTCTTGAACAGGGTGAGAAATTTATTCAAAAATTCGGAATTGAAGAATTAATTAATGTTTCAAAAACTCATTTTAAAACATATTCCACCCTTAAAACATCTCAAAAAACACTCTTTTAGTTTTGTTAAGAAATGTTAACAAAACTTTTGCGTTTAGGCAAT
>DVJH01000168.1 GCA_018710795.1 Candidatus Galligastranaerophilus gallistercoris
GTAATATAAAATGTCGGAGCTTTCCGATATTTCGGGATTAATTTCCATAACTTTGAAAAAATATTTTTTTGCATCCGAAGGATTGTTATCTTTGACGGATAAAATCATAAGAGCAACATAAGCTTCATAACAATCGGGATCGTATTGAACCGCCTCCAGAAGCGCCTGTTTTGCTTCCGGATATTTTTCAAGACACATAAGCGTTTCATATTTTAATAATGCGACAGAGGCGTCTTTTATTCCTTTTTGTTCAATTTCTTCTATTGTTTTAATCGCTTTTTTATAATCTTCTATTTTATAAAACCTGTATGCGGCTTTGAGCTCCGCATCAAGAGAAAATTCCCGCGCATAAAGCGTTGAATTTGCGCCGAACAAAAAAAACGTTAAAAGCAGAAGAAATATTTTTTTCATTTAATTAATAAAGCCTTTTATTAATTCAATACATTTTTTGTGAATATTTTCTATGGCATCATCCGCATTGATTACCTTTATTCTTTCGGGGTTATTTTTTGCAAGTTCAAGATACCCCTGCCTTAATGCCTTATGAAATTCAAGCCCCTCTTTTTCAAGACGGTCTTTTTCGCCTTTCAGTCTTGATTGGGCAACATTTGAATCTATATCAAAAACAATTGTTAAATCGGGCTTAAGGGAATTTGTTACCAAATCATTCAATTTGATAATTTTATTTATATCGCCTTTTCTTGCATACCCTTGATAAGCAACGGTTGAATCAATATATCTGTCGCACAGGACAACTTTTTTTTCATCAAGAAGAGGTTTTATCGTATATTCCGTGTGCTGGGCTCTGTCTGCAAGGTATAAAAATAATTCCGCTATATTTGAAACGGGTTTGTCATAATGAAGAAGGATTTTCCTTAATTCAAGCCCCAGGTCCGAGCCGCCGGGTTCTCTTGTTAAAACGTTTTCAATATTATTTTCATCAAGATATTTTTTTATCAATTCAATCTGGGTTGTTTTACCGCAACCGTCAGCCCCTTCAAATGTAATAAAAATGCCTTTTTTCATCATCCTAATCCACCTTAATCATAATTATATCAAAAGATTTTTTCTAATTTCAATTTTTGTAAAAATAAAATTACAAATAAGGCTTTTTTAAAAAATTTCATCTATAATGATATCAACAAATTAATTTGATTTATGTTTTTATTAGATTTAAGAGGAAGTTTCAAGTGGAAACAACAACAAGAACAAATTACCCCGATGAAATTATCAGCGCAGGACAGCTTTTAAGAATACTGGATTCCGATGCAAGAGAAATTTCCGCTCTTTGTCAGAGAGCCTGCTTAAGACCAAAAAAAGACGGCTTTGGAAACATATATTTTTCAAAAAGCGACGTTGATGTTTTAAGAAAAGTTAAAGAATTATACGAACATACAAAAAGACTTCAGGAAGAAAAAAGAAATTCTTCTTCAAATACGGGTTCTATCAGAGAGAATAAACTTAAAAAAATTAAAGATGATTCAATATTAAAGCCGAAGTTTGAAAAGATGGAAGAAAAAGAACAAAATATCGCATCAGAAGCGGGATATTTAAAAAGTCTGCCCGCCAAATCCGAAACGATGAAAATCGACCAGTTGTCCACGGGTTCGTTTTTAAGAAAACTGGATTCGATGGAAACGAATGTCATATCAAAAATTACGGACGTATTATCGGAAAAACTCGACGGGCTTGACGAAGTTATTGTTGAGCTTATAAAAGCAAAAACGGAAAATGAAACTTTAAGACAAAAAGTTAACGAGCTGAACAAAGAAAACTTTTCCTTAAAGAGTGAAAATGCAAGCTATAAACCCGTGGGATTAGGATTTTACGTTAAAAAATCAACGGATGATTTCACGTTTTAGATGAGCAGCCTTTTAAGAAGTTTTTATCACAATCTTAAAGAACCGATTATAATTTGCGATCTTATTGAGGGCACGTTTTATCAAAATAAAGCGTGTCAGGATGTTTTCGGTATATTACCGAAAGAAAAGGGGATAGGCGCACTTAAAAAAATCGGATACAAATTTCATTTTGATTTTTGCAATTTAGACAGTGATAACTTCACAAATTCTCCGTTTGAAGAAGCAATAAATTCAAAACGGGTTTATACCTCATACGGAATTTATCAAAAAAACGAAAGAGAATTTTTATATTTTACGATTAAAGCGTTTTCTTTAAAGAAGTACCGCATAATATATTTTTACGATTATACGAAGGAATTGGAATGTGAAAAAATTTTTGAAGAAAACGAAAAATTAAAAATTCAAAATCAGGAATTTGCAAACACAAATTCAAAAGCGCAAAATCAGGCCGTTAAAATGGCGCTTTTAAACAGAATTGCAACAAGCCTGTCTAAGACGCTTGATTTAAATACGCTTATAAACAGCGCCTTAAAAGAATTGAGCATAATATTCGGCGCAAACAGATTGTATTTTGCAAAAAGAATAAAAGAAAACGATTTTAAGATTGAATATGTATATCCCCAAAACATTGAAACTACGGATAAAAATTTATTTTACGGCGAAAAAACGCTGGAGGTTTTGAATAAAAACGAACCGTATATCGTTACGACAATAAAAGACCATGACAAATCAAAAACGGTTTCCAAAATTGCACATACAAGAATAATAATACCGCTGTTCAAACATGAAGAGCTTTACGGGATTATTATAATTTTTACATCCAAAAAAAATGTGTCGGAACCCGAAAAAGAGCTTTTGGTCAGCATTTCAATGCAAATTTCAAATGCGCTTGTAAGCGCTTCATTGTTTAAAGAAATAAACAGACAAAAAGAAGAATTGCAAAAAACATTAAACGAATTAAAAGAAACCCAATTGCAGCTGATAAATTCGGAAAAGATGGCGTCTTTGGGGCAATTAATTGCATCCGTTGCACATGAAATCAATACACCTA
>DVJH01000169.1 GCA_018710795.1 Candidatus Galligastranaerophilus gallistercoris
TAAAAGATTTATAATTTTTTAAAAAAGGCAATTTTTGACTCCAAAATGTTTTTATTTTCTTATAAGGAAGTAATCGGAGTTATATTTATTTATGGAAATCGGCGGAATAAGGCTTTTTGGCGGGAATGAAGAATATAATCATTCCGACAAAGTAAGCGGATTTAAAAATCCTAAAGATGCAGAGTTTATTTTTAAATTTGAACCCGAAGCATTCGGCGGCAAAACAAGCGAAAATTATCACAACCAATCCGTTTTTATATCCGATTGGGACGCATAAAAAAATTGCCCCCTAAAAGGAGGCAATTTTAGAATTTTTAAAAGAATTAGAAGTTAAGCCCTGCTTCTCTTGCAGCATCTGCAAGAGCTTGAACTCTGCCATGGAATAAAAAGCCGCCGCGGTCAAATACAACGTCTTTAATTCCTTTTTCGATTGCTTTTTTTGCGATATCTTCGCCAACCAATTTGGCAGCTTCAATGTTTCCGCCGTGGGGCAATTTTGAAGCAAGCTCTTTGGATTTTGTTGACGATGCAACAAGTGTTGCACCTTTTGTATCATCAATAATCTGAGCATAGATATGCTTTAAACTTCTATAAACAGCCAATCTCGGGCAATCGGACGTGCCCTGGATTTTTGTTCTTACTCTTTGATGTCTTTTTTGTGTTTGTGCTTTTTTGTTAATAACTTTTATCATTTTTTCTTCCTTTCACCTCAACCTAACTTGTATTAACAAGGGTTTATATAGGCTTTAATTTTTATTTTTTACCTGTTTTACCTGCTTTGCGTCTTACGTATTCGCCTTCATATCTGATACCTTTACCTTTGTATACTTCAGGTTCACGTTTAGATCTGATTAAGGCTGCAACGTCGCCTACCAATTGTTTGTTTGAGCCTGAAACCGTGATTTTTGTATTGGCTTCAACCGCAATTTGAATACCTTTGGGAGGCTCAATCACAATCGGGTGAGAATAGCCCAGTTGAAGATTAATTGCGCTGCCCTGCATTGAGGCTCTGTAGCCGACGCCTTGAATTTCAAGTTTCTTTTCAAATCCGTCTTTAACGCCTTTAATTACATTTGCAACCAAGGTTCTTGAAAGACCGTGCAATGAACGTGATTTTCTGTCATCGTTTAATCTTGTTAAAACAACATGATTATCAACAAATTCAACTTTGATTTCTTCTCTGATTGTAACCGATTCTGTACCTTTAGGGCCTTTTGCGGTAACGGTGTTATCCGAAACCGTAACTTCAACGCCTTGAGGAATTTCTACCGGTAATTTACCGATTCTTGACATAGATTTTTCTCCTTTTGCTTTTATTTTTGTACTTTTAAGCGGGAACGCATCGTAACCATTTACGATTTAACCCTTTAGTTGTTTGAAATTTCCTGAAAGCTCTAATCTTTGAACTTCGCTTCATAAAACCTTTTGGTTTTATTTCGCTCCGTCAGATTATCGCTTCGGCGCACTTCGCTCACTAACGTTCACTTCGTGCTGCGGAAAATCCGCTGTCTTGGATTTTGCTTCACTCTGGGCTTGTATTTCGCTTTCACTGTCGTTTTCGCTCAATTTGTCCTCGCTACCGCGTGCCTTCGCCCTTTCAGGGCTTCGCACTCCGCAAAATCCGCTACCAGACGTAGCAAAGAACTTCGCCGCCGATATTTTCTTTTCTTGCGAGCTTATCGGTCATAAGACCTTTGCTTGTTGAAATAATTGCAACGCCCATACCGCCGAATACTCTCGGAAGATTTTTTGCTTTTGAATATGATCTTAAGCCGGGTGTTGAAACTCTTTGCAAACCTCTTATAACGGGTTTGTTTGAAATGTACTTAAGTTCAACGACGATAACTTTAAAACCGTCTTTTTCTTTGATTTCGTAGTTTTGAATGTATCCTTCTTCTTTCAAAATCTTAACGAGTTCGATTTTTAATTTTGAAGCGGGAATTTCAACTTCTGCATGATTTACCATATTAGCGTTTCTGATTCTTGTAAGTAAATCAGCAATAGGATCAGTAATTGTCATAAAATTTCTTCCTTTCTACTTGCAAGGATAACCTTGTAGTTTAGTGGTAACAAAGCTTGAATTAACAAGCAAAATTAATAATAAAACAAACAAAATTAAATGTAAATATATCGCTCAATAATAAAAACAAGACTAATAAAAATGCCTTAAAAAACGTAAGGCATTTTTATTATATCGTATTATATTTTACCATGAAGCTTTGGTTACGCCGGGCAATAAACCTCTGTGTGCAAATTCTCTTAAGTGAATTCTGCAAAGACCGAAATCTCTGTGAAAACCGTGAGGTCTGCCGCAAATTGAACAACGATTGTGAAGTCTTACTTTCGGATATTTTCCTGCTGCCGCAAGAGCTTCTCTTTTTTGTTCTTTATCTATCATAGATTTTTTAGCCATTATAAATTATCTCCTTATGACCTTAATGTTTTTTAAAAGGCATTCCTAAATGTTTCAACAACGCTCTTGCCATTTCATCGTTGGGAGCCGTTGTAATAATTGAAACATTCATACCTTTAACGATATCTACTTCTTCATAGTGAATTTCAGGGAAGAGCGATTGTTCTTTTAAGCCGAAAGTATAATTTCCTCTGCCGTCAAAGCTTTTGGGGGAAATTCCTCTAAAGTCTCTGATTCTGGGGAGAACAACGCAATTTAATTTTTGAAGAAAGTCATACATACGCTCTCCTCTTAAAGTAACCATTGCGCCGACCGGCATACCTTCTCTTAATTTGTATGAAGCAATTGATTTTTTAGCTTTTGTAGCAAGAGCTTTTTGTCCGGCAATTTTTGACAACTGGTTAACGATTGACTCGGCAAGTTTTGAATTGTGGCTTGCTTCGCCAACGCCCATGTTGAGAACAATTTTATGTAATCTCGGAATTTGCATATCGTTTGATAAATTAAATTCCTTTTTTAATTCGGCTCTTACTTCGTTATAATAACGTTCTTTTAAGCTTGTTGTTTTTTTAGCTGTCATAGTTTTATCCTTCTGTTAGCCTTTGAAACTTTGCCTTAAATAAGACCTGTCAAGCTTCAATGCCCGGGCAGACCCGTTTGTATTATACATCTAATGATTCGTTGCACTTTTTGCAAACACGGACTTTTTTATCGTTTCTTGTTTCATATTTGATTCTTGTTGCCTTTTCACAAGCGGGGCAAACAACCATAAGGTTTGAAGAATCAATCATGGCTTCAACTTTATTCAATCCGCCTTCAATCCCTGCCATAGGGTTTGCTTTTTGAGCTTTGGTAACAAGGTTAACACCTTTAACACGGACTTTGCCTTTTTGAGTGTCAACTTTATCGATGTTGCCGGTTTTGCCTTTGTCTTTACCAGACAAAACAACAACTCTGTCGCCTTTTTTTATGTGCATTGTTTTTTTTGTTTCTTTTGACATTTTTATAATTCCTATTATTATAAATTTTCTTAAATAACTTCGGGAGCCAAAGAAACTATTTTCATATAGTTCTTTTCTCTCAATTCTCTTGCAACGGGTCCGAATACACGCGTGCCTCTGGGGTTGCCGTCTTTGTTGATGATAACGGCCGCATTATCGTCAAATCTGATAACCGATCCGTCGTTTCTTTTGATGTCGGCTTTTGTTCTTACGACAACAGCCGTTACAACTTCAGACTTTTTAACCGCCATATTCGGTGTAGCCTGTTTAACCGTTGCAATGATTACATCGCCGACGCCCGCATATTTCTTGCAGGATGAACCCATAACACGAATGCACAATAATTCTTTTGCGCCCGTATTATCTGCTACTTGTAGTCTTGTTTCTTGTTGTATCATTTTTATTTACCTTTATTACTTATAAAATTATTAACCCAAAAAACTTACATCGAGTTAAACTATTTTTTAGCTTCAACAATTCTGTCAAGAGCCCATCTGACTTGTCCGGAGATGGGTTTGTGTTCAATAATCGTAACAACATCGCCTTCCTGACATTTGTTTTCGTTATCTCTTGCTTTATAGTTTTTTGTAGATATCATTCTTTTTTTATATTTGCTGTGCATTTTATGTTCGCTTACTTCAACAACGATGGTTTTATCCATTTTGTTGCTAACGACAATACCTTGTTTTAATTTTTTGGGCATTTTAGTTTTCCTTTTTCTTTATATATAACCTATGAAAATTACGCATTAAGCTCTTTTTGTCTTAAAACGGTTTTCATTTGTGCTACTTGTTTTTTAAGATTTCTGATTTGAGCGGGATTTTCAAGAGGAGTCATTTTATTGTGTTTGATTTTTAATTGAAATAACTCTTTTTTAGCGCTCAAAATCGCTTCTTTTAATTCTTCAATAGTCTTATCTTTAATTTCTTGAAGTTTCATTTTTAATCACCTATTTTTCTATTATTCTTGTTTTAATCGGTAACTTTTGGGCAGCTAATTCAAGAGCTTTAATAGCTTCTTCTCTTACGCTGTAATCAAGTTCAAAAAGCATTCTGCCGGGTTTTACAACGGCAACCCAGTATTCGGGGTTTCCTTTTCCTTTGCCCATACGGGTTTCAGCAGGTTTTTTAGTGATGGGTTTATCAGGGAAAATTTTAATCCAGACATTACCGCCACGTTTAATCTGTCTTGTCATACAACGACGTGCGGCTTCAATCTGGCGTGAAGTAATCCAAGCCGGTTCCGTTGTAGCCAAACCGTATGAACCAAACTCAAGAGTTGTACCTCTTGTTTCTGACCCTTTCATATTGCCTTTTTGTTTTTTTCTGAATTTTGTCTTTTTAGGCATTAACATTTTTATTTGCTCCTTAATTCAATTAAGCTTTATTGTGCTTCAGTTTCTGCAGCTGCAGCTGTCTGTTCGGCACGTTTTCTTTTGGGCGCAAATCTTGCACCTTTATCTTGTGTAACTTTTTTGGTTTTAATATTTTGATCGGCTTTTTCTCCGGGCATAAGATCGCCTTTAAATACCCAGACTTTAACGCCGATTTTGCCCATTACGGTGTCAGCTTCGGCAAAACCGTATTGAACGTCTGCTCTTAAGGTTTGAAGAGGAATTCTTCCTTCTTTAGCCCATTCGCTTCTTGCAATTTCGGCGCCGCCCAAACGTCCCGATACCATAACTTTAATACCTTGAACGCCTGCGCGCATCGTTCTTTGCATTGCCTGTTTCATTGCGCGGCGGAATGCAATACGTTTTTCCAATTGAAGAGCTATATTTTCGGCAACCAGTTGAGCGTCAACGTCAATTCTTGCAACTTCAACAACATCTATTGAAACATTGTTATTGTTGATGAGTTTTTGAACCGCAACTCTCAAATCATCAATTCCCTGTCCGCCTCTGCCGACGACTACGCCGGGTTTAGCCGTTACAACAGTGATATTAACGCTTTCGCCTTTTCTTTGGATATTAATTCTGCTTACACCTGCGGTGTAGAGTTTTTTCTTAACAAAGCGTCTGATTTTGGCATCTTCTGCAATATTTGCCGCATATTGTTTTCTTTTGGCAAACCATGTTGAAACCCATGGTTCTATTATTCCTATTCTGAATCCGGTCGGATGTGTCTTTTGTCCCAATTTTCTACTCCTGATTTCTTAGTTATTTGTTAATTTAACGGTTAAGTGTGATGTTCTTTTAAACCTTTTATACATTCTGCCCTGCGCGCGGGGTCTTGCTCTTTTATATGTAACCGATTCGTCGGCATAGATTTCGGAAACTTTCAAGTTATCCGCTCTGCCGTCGAATTTTTCCTGCGCATTAGCTACAGCAGCCGTAAGGTTTTTTTCAACAACTCTTGCAGCGAAGTAGGGCATAAATTTAAGCATTCTTAACGCTTCAGATGCCACTTTGCCTCTTATCTCGTTAATGACACGGCGAAGTTTTCTTGCCGGCATTTTGATATTCGTTTGTTTTGCTGTTGCTTGTTGCATTTTCCTATTCCTTTAAGTTATAAGTTTATTTTCTCTTTGCGGTTTTATCCTGGCCTGCATGACCTTTAAACGTTCTAGTAGCCGCAAATTCACCTAATTTATGACCAACCATTTGTTCCGTTACGTAAACGGGAACATGAGATTTGCCGTTATGAACCGCAATTGTGTGTCCGAGCATATCGGGTATAATCATTGATGCTCTTGACCAAGTTTTAATAACTTTTTTCTCTTGCGCTTCATTTAATTTTTTTATTTTTTTGATTAAAGAGTCATGAACAAAAGGACCCTTTTTTAATGAACGAGGCATTTATCTATGTTCTCCTATTTTTTTCTTCTTCTAACTATAAGTTTTGAGCTTGCTTTCTTGGTATTTCTGGTCTTTTGACCGAGTGCAGGTTTGCCCCAAGGTGTCTTAGGATTGCCGCCGGGACCCGTTTTGCCTTCGCCGCCGCCGTGGGGGTGATCAACAGGGTTCATTGTTACGCCTCTGACGGTAGGTTTAACACCCAGGTATCTTTTTCTGCCTGCCTTACCTAAAGAAAGGTTTTTGTATTCCTGATTACCGAGAACACCGATTGTAGCTAAGCATTCTTTTCTTACCATTCTCATTTCGGTTGAAGGAAGCTTAACGGTAACATAATCGCCTTCTTTAGCCATCAGCTGAGCTGCATCGCCTGCCGCACGAACCATTTTAGCGCCGCGGCCGGGGATGAGTTCAATGTTATGAATCATGGTACCTAACGGTATCATTTCCAAAGGAAGTGCATTTCCCGTTCTTACATCGGCATCATGACCCGATACGATTGTATCGCCGACGTTTAAACCTTCGGGTGTCAAAATATATCTTTTTTCACCGTCAGCATATACAACGAGCGAAATTCTAACGTTTCTGTTAGGATCGTATTCAACGGTTTTAACAAAGCCGACTATACCGAATTTTTCACGTTTATAGTCAATCATACGATATTTGCGTTTGTGTCCGCCGCCTATATGTCTTGTGGTAATTCTTCCCGTATTGTTTCTTCCGCCGGTTTTCTTGACTGTTTTAAGAAGGGATTTTTCGGGTGTTTGGGTTGTAATTTCCGCAAAATCCGGTCTTGTCATACCTCTTTGTCCGGGGGATGTCGGGTTAATTTTACGAGTTGCCATTTTATTATACTCCCGTTAATTCTTGGATAGGATCGCCTTCGATGGTAACGATTGCTTTCTTACCCGATTGTGTTCTGCCGAATTTCATACCCAGTCTTTTTTGGTGAGAGGGCATATATACCGTTCTTACTTTTTTGACTTTTCTGTCAGGATAAGCAAGTTCGATTGCTTGTGCGATTTCAACTTTTGTTGCATCTTTAACAACTTCAAAAGTATATTGTCCGTTTTGTACGGCCATCATTGATTTTTCTGTTATTAAAGGCTTTTTAATTACATCGTACAATTTTTCTTTGTTGGTTCTTGTATTAGCCATTATTTTACCAACCTTTCAGTGATTTCATTTATTGCATTTTCGGTTACAACAATTGAATCAGCTTCAACTAAGTCTTTAACGTTTAAGTTTGAAGGCAATAAAAGCTTAACCGATGCAATGTTTCTTGCAGCAAGTTCAAGATTTTTATTTTCTTCAGCTTTGATATCAGCTATGATTAAGATTTTACCCGACACTTTGATATCCGATAAAATTTTTGCCATAACTTTTGTTTTAGGTTCGGTTAATTCAGAGAAATCTTTAACAACCGTAACCGCTTCCAATTTAGCGGAAAGCGCAGATTTTAAAGCAAGTTTTCTTGCCTTTTGAGGAAGATTGGTTGCATAATCTCTGGGTTTAGGACCAAAGGAAACGCCGCCGCCTGCAAATAAGGGGCTTCTGATTGAACCTGCACGGGCACGACCCGTTCCTTTTTGTTTCCAAGGTTTTCTTCCGCCGCCCGATACTTCCGCTCTTGTTTTGGAATTTGCAGAACCCTGGCGAGCGTTATTTAATTGTCTTTTAAGAGCCAAATGCATAACATGAATATTGGGTTCAACGGCAAAAACTTTGTCGTCTAAGTTCATTTCGCCGATTTGGCTTCCCTGTATGTTTAATAATGTTTTCTGTGTCATTTTAATTACCTCTAATTCCATTTCGTTCTTGAAGGCTTGATTGTAACCAATTTGCCTTCAGGACCCGGAACTGAGCCCTTAACCAGTAATAAATTTTTATCGGTATCAACCTTTACTATGCTTAATTTGGTAACGGTAACTTTTTCGTTGCCCATATTTCCGGCCATTCTTTTGCCTTTAACTACACGACCGGGAGTTGTACCCGCACCGATTGAACCGGGTTCTCTGTGGTTTTTGGAACCGTGAGCCATAGGCCCTCTTGAGAAATTGTGGCGTTTTACGGTACCTTGAAAACCTTTACCGATTGATTTACCCGTTACGTCAACTTTTGATATATCGGATAAAACCGATAAATCTATTTTTTGACCAACCGTATAATCCTGAGGATTTTCAACTCTGAATTCCTGAAGATGACGGAAGTTTTCGAGATTGTTTTTCTTAAAGTGTCCGATTTGCGCTTTTGTTAAGTGTTTTTCTTTAGCACTTTTAACGCCAACCTGAATTGCGTTGTACCCGTCAGTTTCGTCAGTTTTAACCTGACAAACGGTAGCGGGTTCAACTTTAATTACCGTAACCGGTATGCACAAGCCGTTTTCGTCATACACTTGTGTCATTCCGAGTTTTTCTCCAATAACACCTAATGTCATTCGATTTTTACCTTTCTGTTGTGAGAGCTGCCTTTTTTAGGTTTGTTCTCTTTGAGTTACTTTCAAAACTTTGTTTACCGTTTAGATAAACTCTGTTTTATTCACAGTTCACATTCTTTATTCAATTTTCAATTTTGCTTCAAGTATGTGAAAAATAAACCTTACAGTTTAACTTCAATATCTACGCCTGCGGGCAGGTCCATTCTTGAAAGTTCTTCCGTGGTTTGTTGTGTGGGATCATAGATGTCTATGATTCTTTTGTGTGTTCTCATCTCAAAATGTTCACGAGATTTTTTATCAACGTGAGGCGATCTTAAAACACAATAAATTCTTCTTTTTGTGGGAAGAGGAATGGGACCCGATACCGTTGCATCGGTTCTTTTTGCCGTTTCCACAATTTTAAGAGCGGAAGAATCTATTAATTTATGATCATACGCTTTGAGACAAACTCTGATTCTTGGTCTTTTTGCTGTATTTTCCATTGTCTTTTCCAATTAATTTTCCACTAGTAAATAATGCACAACTTATGTGCAGAAATTAATTTAATATAAACAAAATATCCCGTCAACACTTATTTTTTAAATATGAGTCTAAATTTGTTACAAAAATTAAAATTACATTAAAATAACGGGAAGGTCGTTTTCTCTTGCGAATTTTAAAAGCTCGGAAGGAACATTGTCAAAACTCTTTTCAAAAGCGACAACGGCTTGAATTTTAGGAGCAAAACCCACGATTTCATTATGGCTTTGTTCTTTTTTGTCAATAAGAGAGGTTTGATATTTTTCGATTGCTTCTCTTATTTGTCTGCCCGTAAAGGTTTTATTTCCGATTTTATATTCTCTGTTTAAAAGAAATTGGCTTAAAGATGTTTTGGAGGCAACATTTGTTCTGTAAAATTCCGCAAAATCTTCATCGGATATTTCTTCTTTATCTAATCCCAGATTTTTTAGAAAGCCGTCTTTAAAATTTAGTCTGGCACTATTGATAATTTCGCCAAATACAAGCGAAAGGGCATCATCCATCGTTTTTTGGGTTCCCGAGCCCTGATTTGAATCATTAATATTAATAATATTGGAATTTATCTGAGATAATAATACGCCGTATTTTCTTTTTCCGTATGTGCGCTTATATTCGGGCGTAATCAAAGATTCGGATAATACGCCGCCGTTTATTGAATTTGAAAGGTGTTTTAATTTTTGAAGGCTTTCGTATATTTTGCTTGAATCTACCATATGGACAAGAAATTTTGCGTCTTTTTTGGTTATCGAGCTTCTGAAACCGTAGCGCCCCAAGTCTTCATTGTCTTTTATCGAATGGAAATCGATAACGTCATATTGTACATTATCTTTTATTTCTTTTTTGATATCGGGAGCATTTTTCTTTATAAAATAATCGGTAAATAAAGCACAGCCCGTGGAATAAAAATATTCAAGATTATTATCTATTAAAGCCAGATTATTGTCTTCAAGCGCGGCTTTATGACTTTCATAAAAATTATCATTTACCGCCATTAAATCCGCCTTTGCCATTATTTTTGCGATTTCAAAATCGTTGGGGCGGCGGAATCTGAATGCCATATCTCTTGACATTCCTCTTTTATCGGATGAATTTGTAAATTCTTCAAGCCAGTGGTGATTTTTAATAAGTTCATATACCCTGTCCCTTGCTTCGGGGTTATGGAATATTTTTTTCACTATGCTTCTTGCATACAGGCTTGAAGGGAATTGATGGCCTTTATCAATCTTATTTTCGCCTTTTGCAATGTCATGTAAAAGCGCCGACATTTTAAGCATTGTTTTGTCGGTATTGTTTAATTTATTATAATCGGGGTTATTTATTGAATATGCAAGCACAAGCAGATGGTGAACGTCAAGGGTATATTTATGCGTGCCATGCTGGGGCTTTCCTATTGTATTTATAAATTCGGGCAGCGCTTTTATTATCGTATTCAGTGTATTGTCAAGGTTTTTGTCGCCCGAATTTACTTTATTTTCATAGAAGAATTTATTGCATACATCATATAGAGATTTTTCAAATTCATCGTTTTTATCAAAATTATCAAGAAGAACTATCCCGTCATAGCCCGTTATTTTATCATCTTCAAGATTAAGAGATATCTGGGCTTTTTTGGATAATATATCTTTCTTTTCTTTGGTATTGCATAATTTATTTAATTCATTCAAAAATTCATCTCTTGAAAATGATAAAGGAATTCCTTCATCCATTTCTTTTAAAAGAGGAATTGAATCAATGAGAATATTTTCAAATTCGCTTAATTCTCCTTTTGAGCCCAGGCATTTTTGCGCAAATTGAATTACGGAAGAAGAGTCGGCGGGAAGAAAAACTTTTTCCGTATTAAGGCTTGAATCAATCTCTGAAATTATTTTATCTATAAAATCAAATCTTGCATCACGCTTTATAAGAGGAATTGCTCTGAAACTTTTAAGAGCTTCAAGCATATCGATTTTATGCTTAAAATCTCCTTTTAAAACGGCTTCCGGGTTTCCCGCCATAATGTCGTTCAGGACTTCTTTTTGATTATCTCTGGTTAAAGCCTCGATTTCTTTAATTGACATTAAAATTGAAGCCTTTTCAAATTTTTCATCATCAAAAGAGCCGCCGGGGTTTTTGCAAAGCTCAAAACACAAAGGAAATGCGCGGAGCGGAGCTTTACAAGAAACATATTTCAATATTTTATTTTGAATAAACGGGTCAATTTCGCCTTTTTCATTCTTGTACTTCTCAAAAATATCGTCCATATCGGTAATTTCGTTTTTTGCCCTGCGGCTTGCGGATGCAACATCCAAAACAAATTTTTTATTGTTATCGTTTTTGCAAAATTCAAGAAATTCTTTTGTATAATCTCTGTAAGAAGGGGCGCTGTCGTGAAGAGAATTTAATTTGCTTATAAAATCAAATTCATTTTGAATAATATCCCCTTTCTTGTCAAAACAAAAGCCGCAAAGCACGGGAAAATTATTATAAACATAAAATTCATCGGTGTAGATTGTTTTTATCTGTTCTATGGCACATGAAAGCTTTGATGGCGGAAAATCTTTTACGGCTTTTAAAAATTCACATGCGCGCATAAAACTTTCGGTCTTTTTTGCCGCCGAAAACGCAAAATTAAATTTATCTTTTTGAATTATTCCGTTTTCGTCTTTTAAAAGAGTAAAAAATTCTTCGTTTAAAAATCCGAAATACGACCATTCTTTTATATCGGATTCCATAATTTTTGATATGTATTTATAATTTGTTTTATTAAATGAGCCCGAATTATCTTTAAGTGCATTTAAAATGTCGGTAAGCCCGCTTGATAAATTTGTCGTTTGATAATACATTCTTGCATTCATATTTTTTGAAAGCGCTTTTCTTTTTAAAAGTTTGAGTTTTGAAGCAGGGCTTTTTTCGTTTTCCTGAAAATAATAGTTATCTAAAAATTTCATTGCAATCGGGCTTATTTCACCCGTATTTTCATCAACGCAGGCTTTAGCGGCAGACGGGGCATAATAACCCGTCAGGGAAAAATGTATACTATCTTGCTGTTCCAGTTTTTGCGCAATAGAAAATACGTTTTTATCAAAATGTCCGCTTTTGGGATTAACATACAAAGGGCAAAACGCAACGCCTTCAAAGGGCATTCCTTTTGTTGTTTCTATCAGGCTTATAACATCATCAACATTATCTTCGGATACGGAATTTAAAAATTCTCTTACCTCGTTTGTATTATGCCACAGGGGATAACCGTATTTTCCGTCGCTGTTTTTATGAACGGCTTCACTTAAATATTCAAGAATTTTTCTTTTTGCGCTTGAATTTTCTTTTAAGATTTCATCGGTCAATTGGATTGATATATCGTTATTAAAAACACGATACGGAAGCAAAAGACGCATAAGGGGAAGTTTATTTGAATCTTTTTGTATTTGATTAAGAACACTTTCAAACGATTCACGGGCGCCTTTTAGGGGGCTTTTTGAAGCAGAGAGCATAAGATAAGTAAAATCATCCGGTGTAATTGTATTATCATTAAGAAGCCCCGAAGCGGTTTCAAGAGTTTCTTTTGAAGGGTTCAATGCGGACAATGCTTCAAAACCAGCATTTTCGCCGTTAAATGCGGGAATTAAAATTGAATAGCACCGTATTTCATCTTGAAATTTATTGATATTTGCGGGTTTGTCGGAGCTCCATATTGTTCTTGGCATTATTCTTGATAAAAAAAGAATTTTTGTTTTTGAATCTATTTTATCCGAAGAATATATTTCATCCAAAAAAGCTTTATTTTCATCATAAGTTTCAGGATTTTGAGCAATCAGTTTGAGAACATCGCCGAAATAAAAAATCTGCATCGGGTTAATTTCATCAAAAGAAAGATTTTCTTTTGCACTTTCAAGCAAAGCAAAATATCTGCTTTTTGATTCTTTTGAAAATATACCGCTTGAAATCCCTTTTAGAGTTTCAATAATTTTATCTTCGTTATCGCTTTTAGTTTTATCGGGATTTTTGTTTCCTTTGAATGAAAGAGCCTGCCAGAATTTAGGATCGGAGGGAGTTTTTGATAAAGTTTGACCGCTATCGTTTTCATATAAAATTTCTTCTTTCGGCTCGGGCTTTTTAAAAGAAGGATTTATATTATTAATATTCAGATTTTTTATTTTATCAAATTCCATATTTTCCTTTTTATATTAAAACAACGGGAAGATTATTTTCGTGTGCAAATTCCAAAACATCGTCGGGCACTTTATCAATACTTTTTTCTTTTGCGATAACCGCCTGAATTTTAGGAACATACCCCACGATTTCATTATGATTTTCTTCTTTTTTATCAATTAAAGAATCCTGAAATTTTATTATTGCCTGTTTTATATCTTCGCCCGTTACGGTTTTATTTCCGAGCTTATATTCTCTGTTTGACGCAAACTGGCTAAAGGCTGTTTTTGAAACAATGTTTTCTCTGTAAAATTCGGCAAATTCTTTATCGGATATAGTGTTTGGATCAATACCCAAATTGACCAAAAACTCGTTTCTGAATTTTTTTCTTTGTTCCGATGCATAGCCGAACACAAGATTCAGAATGTTTGAAAAATCTTTTTCATATCCCGAGCCTTGGTTTTTCTCTCTGGCGTTTACAACATTTGCATTTATCTGGGACAACATAACGCCGTATTTTCTGTCACAATATGTCCTTTTATAGTAAGGTGTGATTAAAGATTCCGATAATACGCCGCCGTTTACGGGAGATGAAAGATGCTTTAATGTCATTAGATTTTCCTTGGCACTGTTTGTATCCACCATGTGAACAAGAAAATTGATGTCTTTCTTTGTTCTTCCGGGCATAAAACCGTATTTACCCAAATCTTCGTCGTCGCTTATGTTATGGAAATTCACAGTTTTGTATTCTTTTCCTTTATAATTTACTGCTTCAATTTTTGAAGCATCTTTATTTATAAAATAATCCGATATTATGGCACACCCGGTTGAATAAAGATGTTCGAGCCGCTCTTCTATGAGGTTTAATTTTTCATCTTCAAGGGCGGATTTATGAGATTCGTAGAATTCGTCGCTTACGGACATGAGGTCTGATTTTGCCATTATCTTTGCTATTTCAAAGTCATTGGGGCGGCGGAAGCGGTAA
>DVJH01000017.1 GCA_018710795.1 Candidatus Galligastranaerophilus gallistercoris
ATAGGGCGGGTCTTCAATAAATTTGTTTGCCAAAAATGCACCGAGAATACCAAACGGAACATTTATAAAAAATATCCACGGCCAGCTCCAATTGTCCGTTATCCATCCTCCCATAACGGGTCCTATAATCGGAGCCGTTATGACGCCGAGCCCGAACATGCTCATTGCCTGTCCTCTTTGTTCTTTAGGGAAGGATTCCATTAAAATTGCCTGCGCTATGGGGATAATGCCTCCGCCGCCAAACCCCTGAATAACTCTTGCAATAACCATAAACCCCAAATTCTGTGCAAAACCGCATAAAATTGAAGCAATCGTAAATAATAAAACGCTTATTATAAAAAAGTTTTTTCTGCCGAAAACTTTTGAAAACCAATCTACCATAGGGATAACAATACCGCTTGCAATTAAATAGCTTGTCAAAATCCACATGGATTCATCCCTTGAAGAAGAAAAGCTCCCTGCCATGTGCGGCAGTGCCACGTTAGCTATTGTTCCGTCAAGCGCAAATATAAAAACCGCAAGCATTAATGCCCCCGCCGTATACCATGGCGGAATGGTCGGTTTCCATTCTGTATCAATCGTATTTTGCATTTTATCTTACTTTGACCTTAGGTATGACAGACATCCCCGGAATTATATTATATTCATCCGGATTAATTTTTTCCGTAAATACAATTTTAACGGGAATTCTTTGTACGATTTTAACAAAAGAACCTACGGCGTTTTCGGGCGGAAACAAACTTGATTTTGCGCCCGATAATCTTTGAATGCTGTCAATTTTTCCTTTAAATCTTTTGTTCGGATATGTATCAACTTTAATTTGAACTTCTTGTCCCTGTTTCATATTTGTTAATTGGTTTTCTTTAAAGTTTGCAACAACCCAAACTTCCTCGGGTACAATTGCAAACATAGGGGAGCCGACCTGAATATATGTTCCTTTTGAAACTCTTTTATTGGTAATGTGCCCTGTTTGAGGTGCATAAATTTCCGTATATTCAAGGTTTAATTTTGCCTGCTCCATTTTAGCCCTGAGCGCGTCAATTTCGGCATTTGCAACATTATTTTGTGTTTTTGATATTATTGCCTGATTTGCGTTTGTTTTATTTGCTTTTAAATTGTCATATTTTGTTTTTGCATTATCAAGCGTTTGTTTTGAAACGGCGCCTTCTCTAAAAAGCTTTTCATATCTTTCGACATCTCTTTTTGCAACCGACAATGATGAATTAACCGCACTTAAATTTGCTTTGGCATTTGTCTGGTTTAACAATGCTTTTTCATATTCGGCTTTTGCCATATCATATGCGACTTTATAATCTCTGTTATCAATTTTAACCAATAAATCTCCTTCTTTTACAAACTGGTTATCATCCACCAAAACATCGGTTATCTCGCCCCTTACTTTCGGTGCAACCTGTACATTCAGATTTTCAACATAAGCATCATCCGTTGTTTGATAGAAATATGCGTTATACCCCAGATACCCTAAAACAATAACCGCAGCAAGGCAAATGGGGATAATAATCCTTTTTTTCGGTTTTTTATGTTCTTTTTCATTTTTTTCCATTTTTAAATTCCTTTTTATATATCGATTTCTATTGATTCTTTTACCGCCTGTCTTATTCTTCGGAGGCTTTTAATGATTGAATCGGTCTCTTTATTTGTGATAAATTGTATCATTTTTTGAATGCCGGGTCTTAAGGCGTTTAAAGTTTTAATATAAACATCTTCGCCTTCTTTTGTCAGAATGACAATTTTAACGGGGCGGTTTTGTTTTGTTGTTACTTCTCTTTTTATGTATCCTCTTTTTTCAAGATGATCCAATATTTTCCCCATATTGGCTCTGTTGACAAGAAGCGCCAGCGCCAAATCTCTCTGGCAGATTTTTTTATCTTCGTAATATGTAATATCAAGTACGCAAAATTCTTCCGCGGTAAGCCCCGTGTTCAATTTCTTAAAATATTGCTCCCCTACTTTTTTACAATATTTTGCCGTTAATGATATTTCATAAAAAAGTGATTCCGTATACTTTTTTTTTGGCACCCCTTCAATTATTTCTTCCGCGCTTTTTATAACTTCCATTTTATAAATTCCTTAAATGTTGTTTTAAAAACATGTTGCATTTACAACATAGATATGCTAGCATATCTATTGAAAATTTGCAAGAAGTGAAAAATATGGAATTAAAGAAGTTTACAGCAGTTTTATTGAGCGCATCGCTCCTTTTATCGCAAGGGGTATATTTATCGTCATGTGCGATAACAGAGAATCAAGATGCTCAAAAAATCGAAAAGAAAAATATAAAAAAAACAAAGAAAAATAAAAAAGAAAAAGCCGAAATCAACAAGGTTGATTATATTAATCTTGATTTCTGGAATAATTATAATGACGATAACCTGAAATATTTTATTCTTCGTGCCGTTGAATCAAACCATGACTTAAAAATGGCGAAAGAAAACGTTAACATTTATTATGAATACGTTAAAATGCAACGGTCAAGACAATTGCCCTCAATCGGGCTCGGAGGGTCTCCGGGGTATTTTAAAATGATGGGAACATCAGATTATGATTGGATGTTCATGGCGCCGGTTTTTGTTAATTATGAAGCCGATATTTTCTTAAAAAACAGAGATAAAACCCTTTTATCCAAAAAAGATTATGAATTAACCCTTCAGGATGAAAGAGCGGCTTATATAACCGTGGCGTCATCGGTCGGGACCGTTTATTTTAACATTTTAAAGCTGGATAAAGCCATTGAAATTCAGGAAGAGATTGTAAATTTAAGAAAAGAAATTTATGAGCTTATGAAGCTTTCAAACGAAGAAGGGATAACTTCGATTCAAGATGTTATCCGTGCGGATAAAGCATATATAAACGGCAAAACCGCTCTTTTAAATCTTGAAAAACAAAGACTTCAGCTTATTAATAATCTTGCCGTGCTCGTCGGTGCAAGACCTGATGATACGGGTGAATTTCAATATTCAGACATTGAAAATCTGAACTTTTCAAAAGAATTATCCGAAAGCTATAATTCTTATGCCATAGATAAAAGACCCGATTATCTGAAAGCGGAGCTTTCTCTTGAGCGCTCCGGAATTGATATTCGAGTTGCCAAAAAAGAATTTTTGCCTTCGATTAATATTTCAGGCATGTCTATATTTAACGCGGGCGACCTTGGAAGTATTTTTACCGCAAAAAATGCAATAATCGGTATAAGCGGTTTAATTGCGGGTGAATTATTCTCGGGTGGCAGAAAAATGGCAAACTTAAGAGTGAAAAAAGCCGAATATGAAAAAATGCTTCAAAATTATGAAAAAACAAATTTAACTGCCCTGCAGGAATTAAATGATGCTCTTGTTGCAATAAAACATGATAAAACAAAGCTTAACGAAACAATTAAACAAAATGAACTTGAAATAAAAGATTATTCTTTAAGAGAATTAAGATTTAGCGAAGGCGTCATCTCCAAGCTTGAACTTATCCAATCAAAAGAAAATCTTTTGTCGACAAAACTGCTCGTTTTAAATAATAAAGCCGACTGCTTTATAGATTACATAGGTCTTTATAAAACACTCGGCGTAAACATTTAACTGCAATACTTTACTTACTTACACTTTACTACTACCTTTCAATTCTGCTAATCGGGAACATTCATTTGTTCCCTTATTTTTTTATATGCTTCAAATGCTCTGTAACTGCTTCTTGCAAGAGGTGCGCTTATGCATTCCTTGATTCCGATTTTTTTTGCAATTTTTTCCAAATCTTCAAATTCTTCTTTTTTATAATATCTTTTAACTTCAATATGATTTTTTGAAGGGCGGATGTATTGCCCGATTGTTAAAATGTCAACTTTTGCATTTTTGATATCTTTAATTGTTTCTTCAATTTCATCTTTGTTTTCTCCTAATCCCGTCATAATTCCCGTTTTTGTAATTATATCGGGGGCGTTTTCTTTTATATAAGATAAAACATATAAAGACCGTCCATAATCAGCCTCGGGGCGCACGACATTATATAATGAGGCAACCGTTTCCATATTGTGGTTAAAAACATCGGGGTGTGCTTTTATGATTAAATCAAGTGCATTTTTATCTCCCTTAAAATCGGGGGTTAAAATTTCCGTTTTTATTTCGGGGTTTAAATTTCTTATTGCGTCAACCGTTAATTTGAAATGCTCCGCCCCGCCGTCTTTTATGTCATCTCTTGTAACGGAGGTTATGACGGCATATTTTAGCCCCATTTCAACAACCGCTTTTGCAACGTTTAAGGGTTCGGTTTTATCAAGGGGCTTCGGGTTATC
>DVJH01000018.1 GCA_018710795.1 Candidatus Galligastranaerophilus gallistercoris
ACTTTTTTAACGGGATATAAAGTTGAATATTTTTCCCTTGTTTCATCCGAACTTAAACATTTTTGAAGTTTTAATCTCTGAAGATTAATCGGCAGTTCTTCAATATCAAACAAATCAAGCGCCGCTTCAAAATCTATTTTTAAATCAAGATATTTTTTCTGGTTTTCGGTCAGATAAAAGATTTTTTCTTCATCTTTTTTTATGATTTCGTTTAAATGAAAATCGGACTTTTTACCGAGCGCCGAATTAAAAATTTCCGCAGCCAGATTGTTTTTTTCTTCAATTGACAAATCAGAAATTTTAATATCCGCCGAAATTAAAAATTTATGTAAAATGTCGTCTAAAACTCTTTCATATTTTTCAACGGGCGGCTTAAACCGTGTCAGTCTGTCAAGGCAAATTTTTATATAGTTTTTATCGGGAGTTTTGTATTTCATCTGGTATAATTTTTCTAACTTATTAAATTGTAAAATCAGGTTCAAAAAAAAGCAATTTTTTGATTGTCCGGGTTTTAAAAAATATAAGGGCAAAGTTATGATACAAAGTATAGGGCAGTATAATATACCAAATATCGGCGCTACAAGCTTTAATGCGGCAACAAAACCGCAAATGCAGCCTGCGGCGGCATTCAGCCCCGTTTATCCTTTTTTGCCTTCTCAAATAAGCTCAAATGCCCTTAATAATACTATAGACACGAAATTAACCAAACAGGAAGATATTGAAAAATATAATACGATAACAAAAGCCCTTGCAACTTCAAATACGGAAAAAACAAGCCCCGTTGACAATGTTTTAAGACAAAAAAAACTTGATGCCCTTTTGAAAAACGGAACGCTTTTAAACAAAAATTCAAACGATTTATCAACGGTTTTGGATAATCTCTATAAAGCCGTAACAACCCCCCGTGCCGCCGATATGGACGGGGTGAAAATTGCGGGTCAGATTATTGACGCATTGTATAATCCCGCAATTATTACCCAAAGATTCGGAGATGTCCCGAATGAAGCACGGATATTTATAGGGAACAAAGAAGGTGCATACGAAGCAGACAGCGTAAATACGGAAGGCTCGGGCACCTGCGTTGCCGCAAGCGTTGAATTTCATATGGCAAATAAGCACCCCGCCGAATTTGCAAGATGGGCGGAATCTTTAACAAGCCCCGAAATGAGCGTTGAAAAAGACGTGAATTTATCGGCATTATCCTCAAACACAATGAATGCCGTCTGGCTTTTAAGGGAATTCGGCGTTAAGCCCGAACAATTTAATTTCTATAAAGCTAAACTCAATTTAAAACCCGACGCAAATGCGATTACAAGAGCACAAATTCAGGATAATTACTGGGATATGGGCGAAAGAAGCATAATCGATGTTATGATTCAATCCACTTTAATGCAATTGGGATCCCAGCAAAGCTATAATTCCCTGACCGATATCAGGGGCGGTAAATTTAATTCCAATCCGCAGGGGTTAATTGAATTTGAAAAAACGTTTATTGAATCCATTGTGGAAAACAACGAAAGAACGTCAATCGTATATCAAAACGTTGATAACGACCAGAACCTTTTAGGATGGAATTGCGATTTATCGACAATACAAAAACATATAACAGACACGATTGATTCGGGCGAAGATGTTATTATAGGATATGTTTTAACCGCCAAAGAATGCAATGAGCCCGCTTCAAACCCCAATAAAATCGTAAACGGACATGAAATAACAATTGTCGATTATAAAAAAGATTTATCGGGCAAGTTGATATTTGTATGTAATGATACGGACGATGATAAGCCGCACCTTGTTGAATATCCGGCTGATTATCTGCTGCCCAAAATTCACCATGCGGGCTATCCCGTTCAAATTGTTGAAGAAAATCAAAACGGAATTTTAAAATCCGCTTAAATCGTTTTTAAAATTTTTGGTTTTAAACCGTTTTTTAAAAGAAAAATTTTTTTGTCCAAATATTGTTGACAAGGAAACAAAAATGTTGTATATTTAATATTGTTAACTTGGAAACAAAAATATGTATGAAAAATTATTAGATCTTCTTATTCAATTTTTAGAAGCGGAAAAACTGTTTGAAAAAAACCATAAAAGCCAAACCGGCGCCCTTTTTGAAGAATTTTCAATCAGCGAGATGCATTGTGTTGATTTTATTTTTAAAACCGAACTGCCAAATGTAACAAAGCTTTCAGAGAAAATGAACATAACAAAAGGCGGTGTGAGTAAAATCATAAAAAAACTTATTGAAAAAAATGCGATAGAAAGTTTTTCCGTTGATACAAACAAAAAAGAAATTTATTATAAATTGACAAATAAAGGAAAAAAAATTTTTAAACTCCATAAAAATATCCATGAAAAATGGTGCGAAATCAATCTTGAATTTTTTAAAAATTGCAGCAAAGAAGAAATAAAATATACAATTTTATTTCTTGAAAAATATATTCAATACTTAAAAAAATAATTTTTTGAAAGGAATAGTATGGAAAATCATCACCACACACTTACGAGCGAAAACGAAAAAAGAACGCTTGCCGTTATAATCTTTACCCTTATTGCCATGGCAGCCGAAATTCTATACGGTTATTATACAAATTCAATGGCACTTTTGGCGGACGGCTATCATATGGGAACCCATGCGCTTGCGCTTTCGCTTACATATATTGCATACGTCCTTTCAAGAAAACTTGCCCATAACCCTAAATTTGAACACGGCACCGATAAAATAGGAACGCTTGCCGCATATACAAGTTCGTTATTTTTGGGCCTGACCGGTATATGGATTATTATTGAAGCATTTATAAGGTTTTTAAACCCCTTAAATATTATGTTCAATGAAGCTATCCTTGTTGCAATAATCGGCTTAATCGTGAATGCCGCCTGCATTTTTATAATGGAAGGAAATCATAAACATATCGAGCATTCCGATGAAAAATGCGACGCACATAATAAAGACTATAATTTTCTTGCGGCATATTATCATATTTTAGCCGATGCTCTTACATCAATTCTTGCAATAATTGCGCTTTTGGTCGGAAAATATTTCGGAATTAATGCTCTTGATTCGATTGTCGGATTCTTGGGCGGTATCTTAATTCTAAAATGGGCATTCGGCTTATTAAAAAATACGATTAAAATTTTAATCGATATGAAAGAATAACATTAAGAAACAATTGTTAACAAACCTTTTGTAAAAAAAGCAATTTCTCTCTTTGTATATACTTTTTATATATATATCATCCCCACAAATAAAGAGAGAAATGAGTTTTTTATCAGTTAACAATAACGATAAATTGTATGAAGCAAAATTAAATGCAGGCAGCAATTATCTTAATAATAATAAAATATCCGAATTAAACAATGTTTATTCGGACAATTCCGTTTTTGCTTCAAATCCGCTTCAATATAACTTAAATATCGATAATAACAATATTTTTAATGATTCTTATCTGTCTGATGATGAAATAGAAGATACATATATTTCTCAAAATATAAATACGGAAGATAATTCCGCCCGGGCTCTTTATGATGAACTTGAACAAACAAAAGAAGAACAGGGAATTATAGGGAAAATCTGGGACGGATTAAAAAACATAACCGGATTGGGCGCAGGCTCAAACAAGGCGCAATCTGCAATCGAACAATACGAAAACGGCGAAATTTCATACGAAGAAGCTCTTCAAAAGGTTGAAAACTATAAAGAAGGGCAAGAAACCTGTGTTGATGTTGTCGGTGATATGGTATCGGGTATTGTTGCGGTCGGCGCTTTTGCGCTTGCCGTGCCGACCGGAGGCGCATCTTTGGTTGCAGGGCTCGGGATGGCGGCTGCAGCGGGTGCCGGAACAAAAATAGCGGTTAAAGCAACGGACGCCGTTATGGGCGGCAGAGAATATACGGGCAAAGATTTATTGTATGATGCGACAACGGGTTCAATCAACGGTTTATTTGCCCCCGTTACAAACGGAGTCGGTGCTTGCGTTACCAAAACCGTAGGCAAAAAGCTCGGTCTTACGGTTGTTAAAGAAGGCACCGAAGAAGTAATTGAACAAACCGCAAAACAGGGAATAAAATCCGTTATAACGCAGCAGGGCGTTGATGTAATCGGAGGAACATTTGCTAAAAGAGCTGCTGCAACGGCGGCAGGCATGGCAGTTGACGGCGCCATAGGCGGTTCAACCGATAATATGGTGCGTGCGGCACTTGACGGTGAAGATTTGGCGGGCATTCTTCAGGCGGGCGTTGAAGGTGCCGCAGGCGGTCTTATAATGTCTCCCGTTATCGGCGGCGGCTTTAAAGTTGCAGGCAAGTTAGGCAGGACCTTAAATAATAAGATTACGACAAAATCTCTTTTTAAAGAAGGAATGAATACAACCTTTAAACAGGGGCAAACGGGTGATTGCGCCCTTTTATCGTTCTTAAACGGCGCAATGAATAATTCTGAAACTCAAGACACAATTAAAAAATCAATAACAAAATCAATCGGCGGCGATTACCATGTAAGAATCGGAAACCAAACGATAGATATTCCAAAATCCGCTCTTACCGATGAGATGCTCTCCGATACGTCGGGAATTAAAATCTTTGAAGCGGCATATAAAAAAGCGGGCGGAAGCATTGACGGCGAGTTTGCGGATAATGTCGCAAAATATTTCGGCTTTAGCCCCGTTCATATAACAAGCGATACCATAACCGATGAAACGCTTGATAAAATCGCAAAAGAACAGGGAGCAATTTTATCATTAGGCGCAAAAGTTGATTCTGACGGCAATATCGCAAAAGAAGGCGCAAACCATTATTTTTCTATTCAAAGCGTCGACCCTGACACAAAAACGGTTAAAGTTATAAACCCTTATGATACTTCTAAAACAATCGAATTATCTTATGAAGATGTTAAAAAATTCGCTCTTTCAATCGACGGCGGCACAAAAGGAGAAACAAACCTTCCTAATGCACTGAGGAGCGCAGACGATATCTCTTTTGCGGGAAAAACCGAAGAATTGAGCGAAACAATTGAACAATACTATCAAGGCAAAATTAATTCCGCAATAAAACACTCTGATATTAAAGGTCAGCAAATATTATGCAACTGGAAAGATGAATATGGAATTCCGGATGCCGATGGCAAATACATGGCGGCTGTAAGAGAGTTGTTAAAGGATGGCGGTGCGGCAGACATGTTTCTTGATGAGGCATTTCCAAAACTTGATAAAACAACAAGAAATAATGCAAAAAAAGTTTTGGGAGAATATCTTGAAAACAATCTCGATATTTATTCCTATGACAGAATACGCGCCATATTGAGCGATTTTGGCGAGCAAATAGAAAAAATTGATAATCCGGTTTTTTATATTCCCAAAAAAGGAAAAAGCTATGATATAATTGCAACATTGTACAAAGAAACAAATAGCAATGCTCATTTTGTAACAGGAAAAGAAATGCTTCAGGAATATTGTGCCGTGAATCCAGGAGCTAATATAATCATAATGGATGACTGTCTTGCAAGCGGGAATTCTGCAATCGATGTTTATAATGAAATAAAAGGTATTGACGGTCTAAATGATATCAATTTGTTTACTTTACTTGCAACAAAAGACGGTGCACAAAAGGTTGCCCAAGATGCTCCGGGCTTAAATCTGTATTATAATGGTGAATTAAAAGCACCGTTGAAAGAAACAGACTTTTATGAATCGCTTGGAATAAAAATCGGTAAAAAGATTAATCATGTTCAGCAGGACTTTTTAACAACACTTCTTGGCGGTGCTGCAAGTTCACAAAATCAGTATAGTCTTGGAAATTATGCAATCATGTTCCAATATATGGCCCCTAATAACAATAGTATTTTCGCTTCAAATATGAT
>DVJH01000019.1 GCA_018710795.1 Candidatus Galligastranaerophilus gallistercoris
AAATCCCGATTGCTTAAGAAGTTCTTTTGCTTTATCCAAATCCATTCCGTGCCCTTTTGCAATTTCACGGTTTAAAAATATACTCGGGATTCCTTCCGCCGTATATAAAGGCTCGCCTATCCCAGATAAAACGTTTAAAACGAGATTTTCTCTGTCTATTGCATAATCAATTGCGGTCCTAAAATTTTTATCGTTAAACCAGGAGCTTTTTATCGGATTAACGTAATATTTGCCGTTTGTTTTATTTTTTCTCGGGTTTAAATTAAAGACAATAAAGCTTGTATTTGTGGTGGGGCCCAGATTATAGAGGGTATAATCCGAATGTTTTTCGTTTTCTCTGTATCTTGCAACCATTGACCCGGGGATTGAAGTTGTATCCGTTTCACCCGCTTCAAATTTAATAATATCGTTATTCAAATCTCCGACAATTAAAACCAGATATCTGTCAAGGTAGGGGAGTTTTCTTCCCTGCCCGTCAATAATATAGTAATTCGGATTTCTTGTATAGATAAGCCTTTGAGCGGGGATATATTCTTTCAGTTTAAAAGGTCCGGATGTTACAAGAATTTTCGGGTCAATATTTGTGGAATGAAAAGTTCTGAAATAATCTTTTCCTTTGTCTGTTGCAATTTTATACACATGCTCGGGCGCAATCGGGCTTGTAAGGTTTCTTAAAAAAGGAGCAAAAGGAGCGGGAGTTTTAAATTTAAGAGTGTACTTATCAATTAATTCGACCGTGGGCAATTTACCCCCGACATACATTGAATCTCTTGCGCTTGTATCGCCGAATCCGCCGAAAATTATGGTATTATACGTAAAATATGCGTCTTTGGCAGTTATTTCTTTCCCGTCGGACCACTTTAATCCTTTTCTTAAATGAACGATATATGTTTTTTCATCGGGAAGAATTTCTATGCTTTTTGCAAGCCTCGGGCGGACTTTTCCGTTGTAGGGGTCCGTATAAAAAAGCCCGTCATACATAATTGAAGAGAGCATAGAACTTGTCGCATCGTTTGAGTTAAACGGATTAAAGGTTTTAGGACCTTCACCTATGGTTGAAGTTACGATATCTCCGCCGAATTTCCCGACTTCGCCTCTGGATACAAGATAATCAACGCCGTCAATTGTCATGTTTACGGGCTCTTCCATGGCGTATTCAATGACATTCAGGGGGCGCACATCAAAGTTTGTAACAAATGTATCAAAGCCCGGGTCCTTTTTTATGCAGGACTTTAAAAGCAGAAAAACAAAGAAAATCAGTATTAATACATATATAACTTTTTTCATGATTATTGATTTTACCATAATTGTCTGATATAAAAATTGTATATTAAGGTAAGTTTCGGTTAAACCAAAAAGACGAAAGAAATTTAATGAGAATATTGGTAACGGGCGCCTCAGGGCTTTTAGGGCAGGAACTATGCCCGATGTTGGATGATATAGGGGCAAAATACTGGGCAACAAACAGTAAAATTTTCGATATAACCAACACAAAAATGGTAAACGAGATTATGGATAAGGTAAGTCTTGATTTTATTATTCACCTTGCGGCATACACGAACGTTGACCAGGCGGAAGTTAATCAAAAAGAAGCTTTTCTTGTTAACCACACGGGAACGAAAAATATGGCAAAAATTGCAAAAAAACTTGATGTTCCCATTTTATACGTAAGCACTTCAAGCGTTTTTGACGGAGAAAAAACAACCCCCTATAAAACAACGGATGCAACAAACCCGATTAATGCATACGGAATGTCAAAATTAAAGGGTGAAGAAGAAATTAAAAAAATAACAAAAAAACATTATATCGTAAGAACAAGTTCTCTTTACGGCAGGGGCGGCAGCAATTACGTAGATGCAATGCTTACGTATTCAATGTTTAATAACAGCATCTCGGTTGTTGATGATGAAATTTCCTGTCCGACCTGGACAAAAGATTTGGCAAAAGAAATTATAAAAATAATAGAAGATAAAAAAGACTACGGAACATATCATATTTGTTCATCAGGAAAAGCAAGCTGGTCAGAGCTTACAAAGAAAATTTTTAACATTAAAAAAAGAAATGTTTTTGTAACTCCGATTGAAAAATCGGATTTTCCGCGCCCTGCAAAACGCCCTAAATTCGGTGTTCTTGACAATAATCACATATTGCCCGAGTGGGAAGAATCTTTAGAAAATTATCTGCTCTCAAAATAAAAAATATGCAAAATCAAAAATTTACGGGTTTTAAAAGATTACAAAATCTTATACAACTTGCAAATTATGGTTATATATAATAAAATCAAATCATTATAAGGGAGAAAAGAATAAATGAGAAAGATTTTTATAAAATTATTCGGCTTTTTTGCCATTCTGTTTGCAATGGCTGCGCCGGTTTCGGCGTATACCGAAGAATTCCCCGACGTAGGACCCGATTATTGGTCATACGATGCGATTATGTATTTTAAAGAAAGAAATGTTTTAAGCGGATACCCCGACGGCTATTACAGACCCGATCAACAGGTAACACGTGCGGAATTTGCAACAATCGTTACAAAAGCACTGGGCTTAAGAGATTTAGACGAAATTACATTTACCGAATATAAAGATATTGATGAAAATCACTGGGCATATTATGACGTAATGCTCGGTTCATATTATGATTTAATCCACGGAACTCCGGATAAAATGTTTTATCCGCAAAATAATATCACAAGACTTGAAATTATTATGGTCATAATGAAAGCGCTTTCGATTAAAGAAATAACGGAGCAGGAAGCGCTTGAACAGTTATCGGTATATAAAGACGCATCGGATGTTCCTTATTGGGCAACCCTTACTACCGGCAAAGCCCAGCAATTGGGTTTAATTGTTCTGTTACCGGGGCTTGAAGATTACATACTTCCCCATCAGTATGCAACCAGAGGCGAACTTGCGGTATGGTTATACGGCATGCTTCAAAGAGCGGCAATCCAGCCGAGCGAAAAGCTTGAGCCCGAACCGCCCGCAGGTCCGAGAAAAGCCGAAGGATACATTATCAAGAACGTAATTTTTGATGATCATTATGCGATTATTCCCGCGGGAACACAGCTGCCTTTAGGCGTTATGGACTGCTGGTATACAAGAACGGCAAAAGAAGGTCAGGAAATTTTGACAAGAGCACTTGTTAACTTTGTAAGCGAGGATAATACGCTTCTTATCCCGATAGGAAGCGAAATGACGGGAACAATCGATAAAGTTTCGGTCGGAAGAACTTTGATTAAAAATTCACAAATGATATACAGAACCGAAAATTTAATCGACTCTAACACAAGACAACCCGTTGCGCCGTTTAAAGCGGTCGGAGAAATGACTCCCAAAGTAAGAGAATTTACCCACAACCCGATTTTGCAAAAAATAGGCTTTAAAGGCTTTAAAGGTCATAATTTCTATACGCACAAATCGCAACAGGTTGATTTTATTCTGCTTGAAGAAGTTAAAATCGATTTAAACGATAATTTAAGAATTGTTCAATAAAAACGGTTAAAATAAAATAAAGACTCCGAAGCGTTTGCATTCGGGGTTTTTATTTATATAATTTTCTTATGGGAAAAATAAAAACAAAATGGGTGTGCCAAAATTGCGGATATGAAACCGCATCTTATCTGGGTAAATGCCCCGATTGCGGCAGATATTCCACATTTACGGAAGAAGCGGTGCAAAATTCGGTTGAAATAAAATCGAATATATCTTCAATGAACATTAAACCCGTAAATGATACCGGTTATACAAAAATTAAAGATGTTGCCGCCGATAAATCCATAAGAATTTCAAGCCGAATGGAAGAATTGGACAGAGTTTTAGGCGGAGGGTTTGTTGAAGGGTCATTATGTCTTTTAGCGGGCGACCCCGGAATCGGAAAATCAACTTTGACCCTTCAGACGGCAAGAAATATTTCCGAGCAAAACAAAACAATTTTATATATCTGTGCGGAAGAATCAACCGCCCAGGTTAAATTAAGAGCGCAAAGATTGAATGCGGACAGTGAAAATTTATACGTAACGCAACAGAATTGTATTGAAGAAATAATAGCCCAGATTGAAAAATTGAAACCCGATTTTCTTGTCGTAGACAGTATTCAATCGGTTTTCAGCGCCTCCATATTAAGTTCAACGGGTTCCGTTTCACAAATAAGAGAATGCACCAACATCTTAATGCGCCTTTCAAAACAATTTAACATAACAACAATTATAATAGGGCACGTTACAAAAGAAGGAAATATCGCGGGGCCAAAGGTTTTAGAACATATGGTAGACTGCGTTTTAAATTTTGAAGGAGAAAAATATAAAACGATAAGAATTTTAAGAGCCATTAAAAACAGGTTCGGTGCCGTAAGCGAAGTAGGCGTTTTTAATATGGAAGATACGGGACTTGTTGAAGTTAAAAATCCTTCGGAATTATTTTTATCGGACAGAGAAAACCAAACAACATCGGGAAGCACCATAATCCCTGTCTTGGAAGGCACAAGGTGTCTTTTGCTTGAAATTCAGGCATTAACCGGAGCGACCCCGTATCCAAACCCCAGACGGGTTGCAAGGGGCGTCGAATATGACAGGCTGCTTCAAATTCTTGCGGTGCTTGAAAAAAGAGTCGGTCTTAATTTATCAAAACAGGACGTCTACATAAACGTAATCGGCGGAATTGACGTTATGGAGCCTGCAGCCGACCTTGGAATAGCGCTTGCGGTTTTAACGAGTGCAAGAGACATAACAATCAATCAAAATACGGTTTGCTTCGGAGAAATCGGATTAAACGGAGAAATAAGGTCTGCAGACAATATTGAAGCAAGATTAAAAGAAGCGCAAAAACTGGGCTTTAGGCGTGCAATAATACCCAAAATCAATTCAAACCGAATAAAAGAAAGAATTCAAAAAATAGGCATTGAAATAATTGAAGTTTCAAAGATAACAGATGCCATTAAAAATATCTAATTTTCATCTTTTTTGATTACCAAATCTCCAAAGTGTTCCGATGCAAATTTTTGCAGGGGTGCCAATTGTTCGGGCGTATAAGTATCACTTTCAACCAATACGATATTTTGGTTTATTTTATAATTTGAAATGTCGGAAGGTTTTCCCATTCTGTTTAAAGCTTGAGAAAAATAATATTTTGCCCACGACCTTGCTTCGTATATTTCGTTATCGGAATAAACCGATTTATATCTTGCAATTGCCTTATCTTTTGAATCCGCAAAGTTAAGCCACGGGTCAAGAACAATATCTTTTTTGCCGCCTCTGTTCATATCCGTAATTGCAACCGAATGATCAAGAGGCATATAATATATTGCATCCGATTCTTGTGTATCATTATTTATAAATTCTACTTTTAATCTGACATTTGCAAGATTAGAATTTGTATATCCGTTTGCATAAAGAGCAGCAAGCGCGGCAAGCGAATTTTCAAGACAGTTTCCCGCCTTGTCTTTTTTCATTTGAACCAAAGTGATTCCGTACGGCACCGTCAGTTCATCCTGCTTAAAGCGGCTTGCATAATAAGAAGGAAATTGCTGCATTTCTCTTATAAAAGTAATTTTATCGCTGCAGGAAGAAATAAATCTGGTTGATTTCAGGTTATAATCAGACGGTTTATATGTTTTATAAAACGATTCGACATAAGTGGGGCTTACAAGCGGAAATACCGCCTTTGCACGCCTTTGCACCATATCGGCATCTTTGATTTCCTTTTTTCTTGAAGAAAAATAAGGATATGAAAAATTATTTTGCATAGGGAAAATTTTCATGGCAAATAAATAAAACCCGAAAATAAAAAAATTTTCGTTAAGTTGTATTAACTATTTGAATTGTTGTGAAAGATTAAGCATAATGTTGATAACTACTTTACTTTAGAGTAATTTTTAAGTATTGTATTAACTAAAGAA
>DVJH01000170.1 GCA_018710795.1 Candidatus Galligastranaerophilus gallistercoris
CTTAGAGTCATTGAAGAAATAGCCCGATTTATCTTATCCGATGCGGAATTATCTGCCCGATTAAAAACAATCAGACATGAACTTCAAAAATTTTTTGATGTTGAATACGATAATCTTCTTGATTCAAGAGATACCCTTAATGATGTCGGCTGCAATATAATCAATCCCGATAAAAAAGAATCTCTTGATTCAATATTTAAAGCTAATTTTAAAAGAGTTGAAGAAGCATTTCGTGTTTTAAACCAGTATGCATCGCTTGATGATTCGTATCGTTATCGGATTTATACCATAGAAAAAGAAATGAGGAGCAAATTAAAATTGGATTATAAAAAAATTTTTTTAAACGATAAAAAACTTTATCTTGTTACAAATTCGGATAACTTCGAAAGTGATGAAATCTTTTTGGATAGAGTTGCACTTTCAATAAAATCGGGAGTTGATATTGTTCAATTAAGAGAAAAAAATACGACTTCAAAAAGATTTATTTATCTTGCTCAAAGAATAAGAGAACTTACATCTCATTTCGGCGCTGCATTTATCGTAAATGACAGAGTGGATATCGCAAAAATTTCAAATGCGGACGGTGTTCATCTCGGGCAGGATGATATCCCCGTTTCATACGCAAGGGAAATTCTTGGGGATAATGCAATTATAGGTGTTTCTACCCATTGCCCCGAACATGCAAAAAAAGCAATCACGGACGGTGCCGATTATATCGGGGTAGGACCCGTGTTTAAAACGCCTACCAAACCTTCTAAAGACCCTGTCGGTTTAGAATACGTAAAATGGGCGGCAGATAATGTTAATATTCCTTTTTTTGCAATCGGTTCAATTGATACCGCCAATATAAAAGAAGTTGTTCAAGCCGGTGCAAAAAGAGTTGCGGTAATAAGAGCAATAATGTATGCGGATGATATTGAAAGTAATTGTAAAATATTAAAAAGCGCGCTATAGAGGGGTTGAATATTCTTTTTTAATTTTAAAATATTTTTTAATCAATATTATTCCCGATGTAAACGATGCAAGGGTTATTCCCAATGCCAGCCCGAACCAGAAGCCGTTCAGAATTTTATTGTATTTATACGCAAGAATAAGTCCTGTCGGAATGCTTACAAGCGCATAGCTCAAAAACATTACCATTAAAATTTGAAGCGTCTGTTTCATTCCCTTAAGCGCCCCCATGCAAACCGATTGAATTCCGTCAAAAACCGTAAAACAGGCAACAATTATCATAATTGAAGCTCCGAGTTTAATAACGGCGCTATCTCCCGTAAAAAGTTTCATAATCGCTTCTTTAAATAAAAGATACATAATAACCGCGCACAATGTGTATATGATAACAAACCACAGAGCGGACAGAGTATATCTTTTAATGTCCATGGAATGCCTTGCCCCGTTTGCATATCCGACTTTAACCGAAAGCGCGTTTGATATCGAAAAAGGAACCATATAAACTCCGCTTGTAACGGAAATTATTATATTATGGCAGGCCGCATATACGGGTTCAAATTTTCCGACAAGAATTGCAACTATATTAAATCCTAAAAATTCTATAAACATAGCGCCTGCTATCGGTGCTCCCGTTATCATCAAATCTTTTATATATTTTTTTGTATTTTTATATATGCTTCCTTTTAAAAGTTTCATACAGTATAAAAATAGTATACCCGCAAGCAGCATTCTGACGCTTAAACTTGCTATGGCAAGCCCCTTTGCTCCAAGCTCGGGTATTATCCAGAATCCCCATACCAATGCAAAATTTAAAACAACGTTCAAAACGACCCCGATTGATATTAATACATTCGGAAGAATTACAATTTCATGCGCCTGCAAAAATTCTTTTAAAGACGCAAAAAGAAAAATTCCGAAGATTGAATAAGTCGATATTTTTAAATATTCAACCGTGTCGTTTATGATTTTATCCGACAGCCCGATTTTATATACCAGCGGGATTGCCGCCCACAATAATATAAAAAATATCACGCTTAAACAAAGCGAATATACAACCGTTATACCAAAAAGCTTTTTAACCGGTTTTCTCTCGCCTCTGTAATTTGATAAAACGGGTGTAATCCCTGCACAAAGCCCGCTTCCCGCAACTATAAATGTCATAAATATTGCGCTTGCAACGCTGATTGCGGCAAGAACATTTGTGCTGTAGTGCCCCGCAACATAAACATCGCCGACATTAATAAGCATTTGCCCCAGATTTCCCGCCAAAATCGGCAGCGACAAATGTATTAAATCAAGTATGTACTTTTTATAATCTCTTATATGCATTGCTTTTTAAAACATTAAATTCGGATTAAACATATTTTCGGGGTCAAAAAGCTCTTTAATTTTTTTCATATATTCATATGCTTTTTTATCCAACGCTTTTTCAAGATATTCTTTTTTTTCGCTTCCTATGCCATGCTCGCCGGATAATGTTCCCTTTAATTTTATTGCGGTATTAAAGAGCTCGTCTTTTACTTTTTTAAAACGTATAACTTCGCTTTTATCGGATAAATCCAGTGCAAAATTGGGATGAATGTTGCCGTCGCCCGCATGACCCATAATGCATACCGTTATATCGTTTTCTTTGCATATTTGTGCGATTTTTTTAATTAAAGGTGCGATATTTTCTCTCGGCACGGCAACATCTTCCGTTATTACATTGGGTTTAAGTTTGGCGGTGCATGCAAATGCGCTTCTTCTTGCATTCCATATTTTTTCATTTTCTTCGGCATTTGCCGCCTGAACGATTTTTGCCGCATCGGATTTTATCAAAACCTCGTATAGTTTTTTGTTGTTTTCTTCGACTTCGATTTTGCTTCCGTCCAGCTCGATTAAAAGCATGGCATCGTATGAAAGCCAGCCCGAGGGATTAAATTTTTCTATTGTATCTATGGTGTTTTTGTCAAGCAAATCAATGGTGCAGGGTGTTATAAGAGAATCAATAACGCTGTTAACCGCATTTGCGGCGCCATCGATTGAATTAAAATATGCCATGGTTACAAGTTTGTATTCGGGTTTTGGAATCAGCCTCAATGTAAGTTTTGTAATAATTCCGAGCGTTCCTTCGCTTCCTACGATGAGTTGTGTCAGGTTATACCCCGTTACATTTTTTGCAACATCAACCGCAGTATGCATAACGCTGCCATCCGACAGCACAACTTCAAGATTTATTATATAGTCTTTTGTTGTTCCGTATTTAAAGGCTCTCGGACCCCCGGAAGATAATGCCGCCGCTCCTCCTATTGTTGAAACTCTTAAATTGGATGGGTCGGGCGGAAAAAACAAACCAAAACGGTCAACCTCACGTTGAAGTTGACCGACGATAACACCCGGTTCCACTATAGCTGTTAAATTTTCTTTGTTAATTTCAAGGATTTTATTCATTTTTGAGAAGTGAATAATTATGCTGTTTTTGCACGGCTTACACCCCGAGGTGTGGCAGGTGCCCGCTCCTCTTGAAATTATTTTTAAATTATGTTTTTTACAGATTTTAACAATTGTTTGAACATCTTCCGTACTTTCGGGCAGCGCTACCAGAAGGGGTAAAGTTACCTCATTTGATATCGGTCCCGTGTCAAACGCATAAGGATATATGTCCGTCTTGTTTGACAGTATTTCGATGTTTGCATGCTTCAGTTCATTAACAATATCCATATTGTTAATTATATTTTAAACATGCATTTATTGAACAATTCTTTGAGCTTATGATACTAAGCTGATTGCGCCGCTTTGAATATCCTGCGAAACGGCTTCATCAAGTGATTCATATTCAGCTCTTGCTGCTTCCAATTGTGTTTCAACCTGCTCTTGTTCAAGCTGCAATTGTGTTTCCTGTTGATTTATGGTTTCTTGCATTGCTTGTTCTTTAGCGGTGAACAATGAGTTTTGAATCATTTGATTGTACATCAAAGAAAGTTGTTCCTGCTGCAATGCGGTTTGGTATGCTGCCAAATCCGTCGTATTTGTTGTTCCCGAATACTGGCCGCCCAATGTAGCCGTGTTATTCGAATAAGTGTTTTGCAAGTTCATTAATGCTTGCGATTTTTCAACGCCCAGCGCCTGTTGTGCATAAGACGAAGAATCATACATGGATTGAAGCTCTTGGCTTATGTTAACAAGCCTTTGCTCCAGGTTGTTGATTCTTTGTTTGAGCGTCATCTTTCTTAATGATAATGCTGCCCAGCCCATAGTGTGTGTCTCCTTTTTTGTTTTGTGTTATCTTGTTTTGGTGTTATTTCTTATACTAAACTTATAGTGCTTCTTTCAATATCCTGACTTACCGCTTCATCCAGTTGTTCAAGTTCTGCTCTTGCTGCTTCCAATTGAGTTTCTACTTGTTCCTGTTCAAGTTCCAGATAAGTTTGTTTATCGTTAACCTGATCTTGAAGCGCCTGTTCCTGTGCGGTGAATACCGAGTCAATCATCATCTTGTTGTACATATAATCAAGCTGTGATTGCTGGAGCTGTACCTGATATTGCATCATTTCGGACATATTGCCGTTTCCGCCGGCTATGCCCCATTGTATGTTGTTGAGTCCGTCCGAGTAGTTACTCATAAGATTTTTATAAGCGTCTTGTCGTCTTAGCCCCAGTGCTCTTTCCTGATAAGATGAGCTGTTGGCTAATGTCTGTTGTTCCTGACTCAATTTTGTTAATCTGTTTTCTAATTCCGATACGCGTTGAGTCAAAACCATTTTTCTGAGCGATAGTGTAACCCAGCCCATGGTTCATTTTCTCCCAAGTTCTTAGTGTAATCTCTCTTTGTAACTTTTAATCTCTCGTACATGTATATAAAAAAAATATACTTTGTAAAATTGCCTTTTTATTTCCTTAATATTAAGATTTGTAACGATATATATAAATTATGCAATCAGTATATACTATTTGTTTTTATAAAAGTGTGGGACAAATAAGTTAAAACCCTTACTAATAGCGGTATTTAAAGAATTTTATATAAAGCCGAAATCGGCTACGGACTTATGGAGAAAAAGGCATTTAATCGCATTGTAAAATGCGATTTTTCTTTTTATGGTATATAATTTGTGTATGAAAAGTATAGTATGTATATCGGGAAAACAATATTCGGGTAAAGACACCCTTGCAAAAGTTTTATTAAAATATCTCCCCGATTTTAAGCGAATGGCAATCGGCGATTCTATAAAACTTGAATACGGCAGAATTCACAATTTAACCTATAGTGATATTGATTCCAATAAAGGAATATATAGAACCGGTTTAATTGAACTCGGCAACTATGGCAGAAGCATAGATCCTGATTATTGGCTGAAAAAATTACTTGAAAACGATAAAATAATTGTCCCCGATGTAAGATTGATCCATGAAGCAGACATTTTTAAAAGCGAAGGCGCTTTTTTAATCAGGGTTGAAGCCTCGTTTAACGCCCGCTCAAATCGGGGTCAGATTACAAATGCGGACGATTTAACCGAAACCGAACTTGATAATTACAAATTCTGGGACTATAAAATAGAAAATAATTACGGTATTGTCGAACTTGAAAAGAACGCTCTTCCTTTAATAGAAAAAATAAAAGAAAAATTTAAAATCTAATCGGCACATTCAAAGCTGTTTGTAATATGGTTAATATATTCTATTACCTGTGTGAAATATTCTAAATCGGCTTCACCGTTAACAACAATGTCTGAAAATTCTTTTGCGGGTTTAATATATTTTATCCCCGCTCCTTCAACATAGCCCCAATGCTTAATTGCGTTTTCCATATCCTGATTTCTGAATTTTGCACGCTCTAAAAAACGTTTTTTTCTTGTTTTTCTGCAGGCTTCAACGTATATTTTAATGTCAAATACATCTCTTACCGGCTCAAACATTGTTGCCATGCCTTCAATTACGACAATTTTGTTGCTTTTAACATCCGTTGCGTTTAAAACGCTGACACCTGTGCCGTTTGTTAAATATTTGGGGGCTTTTATGTCTTTGCCGTCTTTTAATTTTTGAGCGTGTTCTTTTAATAATTCAAGCCTGAAATTCTCGGGCGCATCGACATCATGCCCGTTATCCCTTAAAATATCAAACGAACCGTATTTTTTTATCAGGTCTGATATATCTCTGAAATAATTATCCGCATTTATAATAGTAATCGGCATTTTGTATGTATCGATTATTCTTTGGATTTCATTGCATATTGTTGATTTGCCTGAAGCAGATTCACCCGTTATTCCTATCAGGATTTTTTTATCCGGATAATTTACGAGGCGGTTTAAAAAATTGGGGATAAAATCTTCTTTAATATCTATAAATAAATGCTCTTTATTTTTTTTGTCGTAATTTACGATTTGTTTGAATTTTGTTTGAAGATAAAATGCAAGGAATTCCCTTCCGATTTTTGTATCAAAATTCGGTTTCTGCATTTTTTCGTTATTTTGATTATTAAATGTTTCAATCAGAGCATTCATGATGATTTAATAATACTCCTAAATAAATTTATTTGCGATTTTTGCAATAAGTTTGTTAACGCTTTTTAAAGTATCAAAATAACTTGCTTCTTTAGCTTTTTCTTTTGCTATAAAAATAAGGCTCATATATTTTATTTCATTTTGCTTCATATATTCAAAATACGCTTCTCTTAGGCGCCTTTTGATTTTGTTTCGGACTGTTGAGCGTTTGTCGACCTTTTTGCTTACGACAAAACCTGCCCTTGTGTTGTCCGTAATATTTTCTTTTGTTTTGCCTGCATATAATACAAAAAACTCATCGGCCGCAACTTTATTTTGAAAATAAGTTGCCCTAAACGATGAGTTTGTTTGTAGTCTGAATTTTTTTTTAAGCACGGTTTTTTGCAACAATTGCTACGCTATGACGCCCTTTAGCGCGTCTTCTGTTAATTGTTTTTTGACCTTCGGGAGTAGACATTCTTGCTCTGAAGCCTGAAACCTTTTGTCTTTTTCTTTTTGTGCCTTCTAATGTGCGACGCATATATTTACTCCTTGATATTGATTTTTCTTGACAACTTTATTATGATAATTTAGACATATTCTACTGTCAAGATGGACATTTTATAAAGGACGGATAAATGAATGGTTTGGGTTTTATAGGATTCGGCAAAATGGCGTATGCAATTGCCAAAGGTATTGTTAATTCATCTTTTTTGCCTAATAACAATATTTTTGCTTACGACATAAATAAAGAATTTTTGGAAATTAAAACGTCTGAATTGGGAATTAATTTTTGTGCGGATGAAAATGAACTTTTAAATAAAGTCGACGCTGTTTTGATTGCAACAAAACCGTTTGTCGTCGATGATGTTTTGGAATCAATTAAATATAATGCGGATAATAAATTAGTTATCTCTATTCTGGCGGGCATTCCGACCGAAAGATTTGAAGAAAAGCTCAAAGGCGCAAGGGTAATCCGTGTTATGCCCAATACCCCCGCCATGGTAAATGAAGGAATGAGCGTTGTGTGCCGCGGCAATCTTGCCACGGACGATGATGTAGAATTTGTTCGCAATATGTTTTTAAAGCTGGGTGATGCAATTTGTCTGGATGAATCGTTAATAAATGCGGTAACGGCTGTTTCGGGCTCGGGACCTGCATTTTATTATTATATAATAGATAAAATTGCCCGTGCCGGCGAAATGCTTGGGCTTTCAAGAGAAGTTGCCCTTAAATTATCGGCACAAACCGCTCTTGGGGCTGCCAAAATGATAATGACAACCGGATTTGAACCCGATGAATTAATTAAAGCGGTTACCACCCCAAACGGCACAACCGCAGAAGGCAATAAAGTTCTGGTTGAATCCGACATAGAACGTGTATTGTTTGAAACCGTAAATAAAACATGCAAAAGAGCAATAGAGCTCGGTATAAAAAAATAAATTTTAAAAAAGCCGTTTTTAAAACGGCTTTTTTGTTATTTTTTCTTCGATCTTGACAATTTCCAATCAACGTTATCAAGCTCGCTTCTATGGGCGCCGAGCATAATTTTTTCCGCATCTTCAAGCGTTTTTACCGTAATATAACCGTTTTCTCCGCCCGAACGGGGTGTTTTTCCCGTTTCTATGCAGTGCAAAAAATGCTGGCATTCAAGTTTCAGCGGCTCGATTTCAAGATAATCCGGAATTTCAATGTTTTGCTGCCCCGGTTTTGTGTTGTCATAGACCAAAAGCTTATGCTCGGGCAGTGTGTCATCTAAAATTGCGGTGCCTTTTTCGCCTCTCACCATAAGGGTAACTCTTTTTTGGGGGTGTATCCAACTGTCTGAAATTTGCGCTATAACACCGTTTTTGTATTTAATCGTAATGTGGGTAATATCAAAAATGTTATTATCTTCCGTGCTGACTCCGATTGCGCCGATAACTTTATCGGGTTCGGAATCTATAACATACGATGTCATTGATACATCATGCGGCGCTAAATCCCACATAACGCTTCTGTCGTTTTTAAAATAGTTAATGTTTAATCTGTCGCTTTGAACGTATTTTATTTTGCCCAAACTTCCGTCTTCAATAAGCATTTTCAATCTGTTAACCGCGGGATGATACAATAAAAGGTGCCCCACCATTAAAATGAGCCCCTTTTCTTCCGCAAGTTCTTTTAATTTCAATGCTTCTTCGGCTTTAACCGAAATGGGTTTTTCGACATATACGTGTTTATTGTGTTCGAGCGCCAGTTTAACGAGTCCGAAATGTGTATGGCTCGGCGTAATGACACATATGGCTTTTATGTCTTTATTGTTGATAAGTTCACTAAAATCTTTTGTGGTTTTCACTCCGGGGTAATTTTCTTTTATCATTTTAATGGTGTCATCATCTAAATCGCATACGGTATTGAGCGCATTTAAGTTGTAAAAATTTCTTACGACATTTTTGCCCCAGATTCCGCAGCCGATTACACCTACGTATTTGTTTTCTTCCTTCATCAAAATTCCCCTAAAAATGCTTTCATATATGCTTATTATCAATTTTATTCTATATAAAAAATATTTTTAGGTCAAACAAAAACAAGCTTTTACTTGAATGCGCCCTTATTTTTGTTATTATATGGTTATGATTAAGACTGCAAAAATTCAGGGTTTCAAAGTTAACCTGCTTTCTTTTGAAGAAGCGCTCGAATATTCGCTTAATTCGATTAAAAATAACCAAAATGTTCATATAGTAACTATCAACCCTGAAATTATTCAAAATGCCAAAAACAAACCCGAACTTAAAAATATTATAAATAATGCCGAGCTTGTTACAGCTGATGGCATCGGAATTAAAATTGCCCTTAAATTTAAAGGAATTAACCAGCAAAAAATTACCGGCGTCGATTTTTCCGAAAAAATGCTACAAATAGCTGCCGATAACGGAATTAAGACTGCTTTTGTCGGCGCCAAAAAAGACGTGCTAGAACTTGCCGTTAAAAATTCGCTCGAAAAATACAAAAACCTTAATATTGTTTATTCGCATGACGGCTATTTTTCAGATTTCAACCCGATTATAGATGACATTATAAATTCGGGTGCAAAATTTATTCTCTGCGCCATGGGTTCTCCGAAACAGGAATATTTTATTTCCGAATTAAAAAAAAGAGCAGAAGGAGCGCTTATGATAGGTGTCGGAGGAACGTTTGACGTTTTATCAGGCACGGTAAAGCTTGCACCGCCATTATTCAGAAAATTGGGGCTTGAATGGTTATACAGAACAATAAAACAGCCCGAAAGAATTAAAAGAATATTTCCCGCTTTGCCAATATTCTTTTTTCAAAGTATAATTGATAGTGTGAACGATAAATCTGCCCGATAGTATAATTGTTTTAAGAGGATTTGCCTGAAGTATATGATTATTTTAAAAGATATTATTAAACAATATAAAAATAAACCTGCATTATATAATGTAAAC
>DVJH01000171.1 GCA_018710795.1 Candidatus Galligastranaerophilus gallistercoris
AAATTTAAACATTGATAAAATCCTGACCGTAAACGGGGTAAAAATTCATCTTGTCCACGGTTCGCCAAGAAAACAGGATGAAAATATATTCCCCGATACACCATCCTCTGAGGTTGAAAAAATGGTTGAAACGTCTCCCGCTGATGTTATTTTATGCGGGCATACACATATCCCCTGCGGATTCAGCTTAAACTCGGGGAAAACCGTTGTAAACGCGGGGAGCATAGGGCGTTCCATGACAAAAGACAAAATGCCCGTATATCTTCTTATGACGATTAACTCAAACGGGGCATATTCTTTCGAGCATATAAAAGTTAAATATGATAATAAACAAACGGCGCAATTAATCAAAGAAAGAAATTTTGAATTAAGCGAAGAATTTTCAAAACTATATTTATAAGGATAACAAAATGGACATAAACACGCTTCACACAAAAGCTTCGGAACTTATGGCAGACGGCGAAACGGATAAAGCCGCAGAATTGTATAATAAAATACTTGAGCTTGTCCCCAATGACGAAGCGGCATTAGGCGCGCTTATGGATTTATATCAGGAAACCGACAGATTAAAATATTACCTTGCAAGAGCAAATTACAATATCGTAAACGGTAAAATGGAATACGGCATAAACGATTGCAAAAAAGCATTAAACATTGACGCTTCAAACATTGAGGCAAGGGAAAAACTTGCAAGATTATACAAAGTAACAAATAAACCCCTGAAAGCAATTGACGAATTTTCAAAAATAATAGAAATAGACAATAATCATATTCAAAGTTATGTTGAACTTATAGATTTATACGTAAAAGAAAAAGCGCTGGAATCAGCGGTTAATATCGCAAAAAAAGCGGATGAAACATTTAAGGAAAAGGCAAATTTTAATGACATTCTGGCAAAACTTTATCTTGATTTGGGCGATTATAAAAAAGCCCTTGAAGCGGTCAGCGATGAAGTTTTAAAAATAAAAATTCTTCTTCAGGATGAACAAAACGAAGAAGCCAAAAAAATACTCGATAAATATAACCCCGATTTAATGGAAAAAGAACAAAAGGGAATGTATTATCTTCTTTTGGCGCAATACTATTACAATACAAAAGAATTTGAAAAAGCGTTTGACGCAATAGAAAAATATACATCAATAATGGGCCCCAACCCCTTAAGTTTCCAGATGAAAGCATTGTGCTACGAAGAGAAAAACGACAACTTTATGGCGGCATATAACTGGGGCTATATGAATAAGGCGCTGAATAAATTTGACGATGCGCTTGTGGAATTTTTGCATGCATACAGTCTTGACCCGAAAAATAAAGATGTTTTAATCGAGCTTGCAAAACTCTATGAACAAAATAAAGAAAAATATACGGCCATTGATTACTGGCACAAAGTCTATGACCTTGACGGGGATGAAACGGCAAAAAGCATTCTGGCCGATTTTTATTATAAAGAGGGCGATATGATGATGGCGGAAAAATTCGGCAAAGAAACAACCTCTGATAATGAAAATTCGGAACAATACAAAGAACCCGAAGTTGAAGATGAAGGATTGCTGAATAAAGTTATTAATTTTTTCAGCAAAAATAAAAATTAACAGTTGAATTTTTTATGAGTCTTTACCGTTCTTTTATTCCACAGTAACCGATTTTGCAAGGTTTCTCGGCTGGTCAACGTCTTTTCCGAGATATTCCGCTATATAATAAGCCAATAACTGTAAAACGGTAACATTTAATGCGGGCGATACCATATCAAGAATTTCGGGTATCAGGATATAATCGTCAAAAAGTTGTTTGTGTTTGTCATCAATATAGTTTGCAACTCCGATTAATTTTGCCTGTCTTGCATAAGCTTCCTCGCAGTTTGACATAACCTTATCATATACCCTGCCTTCATTTAAAATTGCAAGAACGGGCATTGTTTCGTCAAGCATTGCAATGGGGCCGTGTTTCAATTCGCCTGCGGGGTATCCGGTTGCATTGATATAGCTTATTTCTTTTAATTTCAACGCCCCCTCAAGCGCCGTCGGATAATTTATTCCTCTTGCAATGAAAATAAAGTTTTTATATCCGGAATATTTTTTTGCAACGTCCCTTATATGCGAAGCATTGCTTAAAATCGCTTCAAGTTTGGACGGGAGCAAAAGAAGCTCATGCTTTATATTATTTAAAATGCTCTTTTCTTTTCCTAAATTTTCCGCAATAAAAATTGCAAGAAGATAAATTGAAATTAACTGCGCAATGTATGATTTTGTTGCCGCAACCGAAACTTCAATGCCGGCATTTACATGCAAAAGGCTGTCGGATAATCTTGCAAGCATGCTTTCGTTTCTGTTCGTAATAATTAATACATGGGCGCCTTTTTCTTTTACCTGTCTGATTGCCGTTATGGTATCCGCCGTTTCACCGGATTGCGAAATGCCTATTACAAGAGTATTTTTGTCCGCTATTGTGCTTCTGTATATATATTCGCTTGAAGCTTCAACGTCAACGGGAATTCCCGTTAATTCCTCCATAACATATTTGCCGACAAGCCCCGCATGAAGGCTCGTGCCGCAGGCAATAATCTGAATTCTTTTTATATTTTTAATTTCTTCTTTTGTAAGTTTGACATCTTTTAATTTTATGTCGGAGATTTCATCAAAAATCTTATCCTGTAAAATGTTTCTTACAACATCGGGCTGTTCATGGATTTCTTTAAGCATATAATGTTTATATCCCATTTTGGATAATGCCATGGGCTCAAACGGAAGAAATTCAACTTTGTTTTGGCTTAACGTTAAATCGGGATTATAAATTTCAATTTTATCTTTTGTAATTTTTGTTATCTGGTCGTCGTTTAAATAAATTGCTTTTTTTGTGTATTTAATAATAGCGGGAATATCGGATGCAAGAAAATTTTCATTTTCGCCGACTCCGATTAAAAGGGGTGCATTTTTTCTTGTTGCAACAATACAGTCGGGTTCATTTTTGTGCATAACGCAAAATGCCCAGGCGCCTTTAAGTTTTTTTACCGCATTTTTAAGAGCGCTTATTAAATCTTTCGTTTTTGCATATTCATATGCAATCAAATGTGCCGCAACCTCGGTATCGGTTTGAGATTTAAACTTACATCCCGCATTTTCAAGTTCCGTTTTCAATTCCGCATAATTTTCTATTATGCCGTTATGAACAAGGGTAAGTCCGCCGCAGTTACAGGTTTGCGGATGAGCATTTATTTGATTGGGCACACCGTGAGTTGCCCATCTTATATGTCCGATACCGGCATTTGATTTAATTTCCGAAGGGTCCTGTTTTTTTAATTCATCAACAAGATTTTGAAGCTTCCCTTGAGCTTTATAAACATTGATTTTTCCGCCGTTATAAAGGGCAACGCCCGAAGAATCGTATCCTCTGTATTCAAGATGTCTGAGCCCGTCAATTAAAACGTCAACGGCATTTTGATATCCGACGTAACCCACTATTCCGCACATATTTATAAATTCCTCATCATCTGTTTCAATAATTTTATTATGCGCCGTTTGGTTTTGCAAATTAAGAATTAATTAAGAAAATATTTTCTTCAATTCATCGGGCTTAAACACACCGTATTCGGTTATTATCCCTTTTATCAGCCTGTTATCGGTAACATCAAAAGACGGATTGATAATGTTAACGCCGTCAGGGCATATGGGTTTCCCGTTAACGATTTTAACCTCATTTTCATCTCTTAATTCGATAACTATATCATCGCCCGAATTAATGCTCATATCAATCGTGGATTTGGGGGCAGCGATATAGAAAGGAATATTATAATAATTTGCGGCAATTGCGATTGTTGAAGTCCCAATTTTATTTGCACTGTCGCCGTTTGAAGCAATTCTGTCCGCACCGGTTACAACAAAATTAATCATGCCTTTTTTCATAAAATAAGAGCACATGCCGTCCGTTATTAAAGTAACGGGAATATTATCTCTTAAAAGTTCGTATGTGGTAATTTTGGCTCCCTGTCCTCTCGGTCTTGTTTCATCGGCAAAAACCTTAATTGTATCATCGTTTTTAAAAGCGGACCTTATAACCCCCAATGCCGTACCGTATCCCACCGTTGCAAGGGCGCCCGCATTACAGTGCGTTAAAATCCCGGCACCCTTAGGAACAAGGGAAGCGCCGAATTCACCGATTTTTTTATTTATTTTGATATCCTCGTTTTCAAGTCGGATTGCATTTTCAATTAATTTATCAATAATTTCGCGGGGGCTTTTATCTTTATTTTTTTCTACAATATCACTCTGTGATTTTATCGCCCAGGATAAATTAACCGCAGTCGGACGGGAAGAATTTATATAATCAAATTTTTTAAAAAGTTTTTCGATAAAATTATCATCATCTTTTAATTCCATGGCAGCAAGAGAGCACCCGTGCGCACCCGCTATTCCGATAGCGGGCGCCCCCCTTACAATCATTGTCTTAATTGCACTGTACATATCTTCAACAGAATTAATCTTTATTTTTTTATATTCAAAGGGTATTAAAGTTTGATCAACGGTCAAACAATAACCGAATTCGCCCTCTTTTACCCACTCTATGGTTTTTTCTTCAAGCATTTGTTTTTCCTTTTAAATAATTATGTATAAAGCCTGTTATAAGTGCGGCAACCGAATTTGTCGATGAATATACAACGGCAATCATAACAAAAAACATAATAACCAAAAACGGATACAGGACGTTTATGCCGTATGCGTAATAATCTTTATTAATAAAATGAATCAAAAGAACAAGAGGCGCAAAAATCAATAAATAAGAAACACAGAGGCAAAATCCCCCGAATGCGCCCATAAGCGCATAAATCTTATTATCTTCATAATAAAATCCGTCTTTTTTAATCAAAATAATTAACGGTGCGATAACACCGAAAAAAGGCGCAATAAATAAAGACATAACGGGCATTAAAAACGGTATCAAAGACAAAATCGCATATATAGCCCCCGCTATAAAACAATAAACGGCAAAATATTTAAAATATTTAATCTCGACGGAATTCATCTTGCGGCCGCTCCCGATTCAACATTTCTTGCATGACAGATTGCAATCGCAATCGCATCTACGGTATCATCAAGCTTTGTATTTTTATTTATTTCGACAAACCTTTTTACCATATCTCTGACTTCATCCTTTGTAGCCCTGCCATGACCCGTTATAACCTGTTTTATGACAAGAGGCGTATACTCTGCCGATTTAACCCCCATTTCTTCCAGTGCGGCAAGAATAACCCCTCTTGCTTGAACAACCGGGATTATGGTTTTTTGATTTTTAAAAAAGAAAACTTCTTCAATTGAAGCGGCGTCCGGAGAATACATTTTACAAAGACGCATAACATCATGATAAATCTCATGGAGCCTGCCTTGCATGCCTTTGGATTTATCGGTTTGTATGCTGCCCGAAGCCACGACTTCGTAATTATCGTCCGCGCAATCCAGTACGGAATATCCGGTTATTTGAATGCCGGGGTCAATGCCTAATATTCTCATACTTCCATTTTAATATTAAAACCCGCTTTGGCTATTATTTAACATTTCTTACAAATAAAAATGCGGCCTGAAAACTCAAAACCGCATAAGTCAAGAAAGGAATGGTTAGACTATTAACAGTTTGGATTATTGCACAAAATAATATACTATGCAAATTATGTAATAAATGTTTACGTTTCTATACAAATTTTGTTTAGTATACATAATGTTGGGTATTTTAAATTTGAACATTATATAGTAAAATTAACCTGAGCTGATTTTTGGTGCGTTGGTCACAAAATAAAAATAGCTTAAACAAAGGTATAACGATTATTTTTAATATTTCGCATATTGCTCCCGATATCAAATAAGGGGGTTCAAAAAGCGGATTTTAAAAATCTGTGTAAAGGATTTAAAAATGACAAACAAAATAGTAATTTCTGAACGCGACAGTATAGCTGCCGTAATGGAAGACAACAAAGTCTCCGAATTTTTTATTACAAAAGGTGATGTTTTATTGGGCGATGTTTATCTCTCGGTTGTAGACAACGTTCTTCCGAGTATCGAAGCGGCATTTGTGGATGTCGGTATGCCCGATAAAATGGGTTTTATTCACACCGATGACATTATGGGGAAAGGAACTTTAAGCGAAAAAGTTAAGCCCAAACAAAAGCTCATCGTACAGGTTGTAAAAGAACCCACGGGACATAAAGGACCAAGAGTTACCACATCTTTAAGCCTTCCCGGAAGATTTCTCGTATTATTGCCCGATGAAACGGGAATTAACGTTTCAAGAAAAATTGTTTCCGGCAAAGAAAGAGCAAGGTTAAAATCAATCGTAAGCCTTCTGAAACCCGTAGGCGTAGGGGTTATCGTAAGAACCGAAGCGGAAGGGCAATCGGATGCGGAAATTCAGGAAGATATGGAAATGCTTCTTGAAAAATGGAATTCGATAGTAACCGCAGCCGATACATCAAATCCCCCCTGCCTTTTATACAGAGATCAGGACCTTTTATATAAAGTTATAAGAGAAGCTTGCAGCGAAGAAACCGATGAAATCATAGTAGATACATCTTTTGCGCTGCACAGAACCACTCAATTATTACAGCACTGGAATATGAAAGTTAAAGTTTCCATGCATAAAGGAAACGACCCTCTGCTTGTTGCCGAAGGCGTAAGCAAAGAAATTCAAAATGCGCTTCAAACAAAAGTAAATCTTCCTTTGGGCGGATATCTTTTTATTCAGCAAACGGAAGCCCTGACCGTTATAGACGTTAACTCGGGCAAATTTACAAGCTCGGGGTCCCAAGCGGAAACGATATTAAAAACAAACCTTCAAGCCGCAGATGAAATCGCAAGACAATTAAAATTAAGAAACATAGGCGGTATGGTTGTTGTCGATTTTATCGACATGGCAACAAGGGAAGATAAATTAAAGCTCCTTGAATATTTTGAACTGGCGCTTGAAAAAGACAAAGCAAAACCGCAAATCGGGCAATTATCGGATCTGGGGCTTGTTGAGCTTACAAGACACAGACAGGGTCAAAGTATCTCCGAGATATTTACCAAAAAATGCGATAAATGCCAGGGACAAGGCTTTATAATAGAAGATTTAAAATTTATGTCCGGTCTTCAAACGGGCGAGCAAAGGGCAAAAATAAATAAAATTAAAGGACCCTTCAACCAGAATAACAACCAGAAAAATAACAATAACAATAACTTCCAAAAATTTAAAAACAAAAACGACAGAAAAGATTTCAAAAACAATAAATTTAACCAGCAGGAAAACAATCAAAACAATAAAAAAGAACAGGGAGAATTAGCCCCCGAAGTTCAGGAAGTTATGAACCTTATTATGCAGGATAATATTGAAGACCAAGCAAAAACCGATGAAATTCGAATTGAAAATAAAAACGAAGTTCAAACGGAAATTCAAACTTTAAATAACGATGAAAAACAGGCAGGCGCAGAAGAAACCAAAAAACCTCAAAGAGTTTCAAGAAAAGCAAAAAAAGCGGTTAAAAAGGAACAAAAACTAACAGAGGGTGGTGCGCCCGAAACAAAAGAAACGGAAGCGCAGCCTGCAATCGAAGAAGAAAAACCAAAAAAAAGAACAAGAAAACCTTCCTCAAGAAAGGCTAAAAAAGCAGATGAATAAAATCGTCATAACAATATTATTATGTCTGTTTTGTTTAATTCCAAGCGCAAAGGCATATTCATATCCGGATAACATACAGGCAAACAATGCCTCCGTTTTGGATGAAAACGTAGATGAAGCGATCAATAATTCGACAAAAGAAATTACAACGCCCCATGTCGAAGATATCAAGGTAATGACACCGAACGCAAACAAAGAACTCAAAAATGAAGTCGTAAGGGACACCGATAACGAATTAAAATTTACCGTCAAAAAATTTCTGTTTGCAATGTTCGGCGTCGCATTATCTTCCGTCATTATATTTCTTGTCTTAACGATTATGAATAAAATGACGTTTATGCAAAACCTGAAAGCGGCAAAAAACGAGGATGACGAATCACTAATAAAAGACGAAATCGTAATTCCCTCGGGCGAAAATGATGCACTGAAAATATTTTTTGAAAAGACAAGATAAAATAAAAAAGGCTGCAAAAGCAGCCTTTAAATTTGGTGTTACAAAAAATGAAAGGAGAACTTTATTGAACTACACGGCATAATTGCCGTTATCAAGCAATGAAACATCGGGTTTAATATTTTGTCTTATCAATTCTTTTATAACCTTGGGCATCTGGCATACGAAAGAATATTTTGTTTTATTAATGGAACACTTGGTGCAGTCGCAATTTATACTGTAACATTCAAGCGCCTGCAGCGTCCAATTTTTAATCAAAGAATCCGAAATACAGCCGTTTGTCTGCGGAACAAAAATCTCCGTACCGTTAGAAACTTCTTTTGACATATTAATCACGCCCACCTTAACATTCTCAGTTTAGCCCATGTAAATATTAATTTTCATCCTTTAAAAGTATGAGATTTATAAATATAACTTTTGTAAAAAACGTTAATAAAAGCCTATTGCATTTGATATTTATGCTAAAATCTCTATATTAAATTATTATGATGTGATTTAATCGGGGAGTCATGAAAGACAGAGTAACGCTATTATTTATTTTATGCTTTCTTATGGCATTTTTAATAGTATTCCAAAATTACTTTAATACAATCTGGGCAATTATTTTTCTTATTCTTTTTATGTCCTTGTATATGATTTACATGTATATAGCCGTAAAGCACCAGAGAAGAAAATTAAGAAAAAGCCCTCTTAAATATAACGAAAAATTTACTCCGTTCATAAGCATTCTTATTCCCTGCCACAACGAAGCCGTGGTTATTAAAGATACAATAGAAAATATCCTTGATGTTGACTATAAAAATTACGAAATAATAGTAATTGACGACCGCTCAACCGACAATACAAAAGATGTTTTAAAAGAAATCGAAAAAAAATACGATAAAGTTAAAATTCTTATAAGAGACAAAAACGCATACCCCGGAAAATCCGCCGTTTTAAACGATGCCGTAAAAATCGCAAAGGGTGAAGCGTATCTTGTGTTTGACGCAGACGCCAGAATCAAGCCCGATTTTATAAAAAAACTTTTAACCAAATTTGAAGATGAAGACATCGGCGCCGTTCAGGCAAGAAAAATCATAATTAACGCAAATCAGAATTTTTTAACCGCATGCCAGTATAACGAATACGTTATGGACACCCACCTTCAAATCGGAAGAGATGCGGTTAAAGGGGCGGTTGAATTAAGAGGCAACGGCGAATTAATTAAAAAGAAAGCGCTTGAAGATATCGGCGGCTGGAACAACGAAACAATAACGGATGATTTGGATATGTCCACAAGACTCCATATTAAAGGCTGGGATATCCGCTTTGTTCAGGATGCCTGCGTATATGAAGAAGGCGTTATAACTTTTTCGGCCCTTATACGCCAGAGAAGACGCTGGGTTGAAGGCAGCATAAGAAGATATCTTGAATATATCTGGGATGTACTGTTCACAAGAGAT
>DVJH01000172.1 GCA_018710795.1 Candidatus Galligastranaerophilus gallistercoris
GAGTAAGATAAGGAAAAATTGATATGTCAAAACCTATGACCATAACCGAAAAAATTTTTGCAGCCCACTCGGGAAGAGAATATGTTCAGGCGGGCGATTTAATAACGGCAAAAGTTGATATTACCCTTGCAAATGATATAACGGGTCCCGTTGCAATTAACGAATTTAATAAAATCGGGGTTGATAAGGTTTTTGATAACGAAAGAACGGTTTTTGTCCCCGATCATTTTGTTCCGAACAAAGATATTAAATCCGCAGAGCAGGTAAATTTAATAAGAAAATTCTGTAAAGAAAAAAATATAAAAAATTTCTTTGAAGTAGGAAGAATGGGAATTGAACATGCGCTTCTCCCTGATTCCGGGCTTGTTACGGCAGGCGATTTAATCATAGGCGCCGATTCCCACACCTGCACATATGGCGCGTTGGGTGCATTTTCAACGGGTGTCGGTTCAACCGATTTAGCATGTGCCATGGCATCCGGCGAAACCTGGTTTAAAGTGCCTTCTGCCATTAAAGTCGAATTTAACGGCAAATTGAATAAATGGGTATCGGCTAAAGATTTAATTCTTCATCTTATAGGCGATATAGGAGTAGACGGCGCATTATATAAAACTCTTGAAATAACGGGCGATGCCATATCGAATATGGAAATGGACGGCAGATTTACAATCTGCAATATGGCAATTGAAGCGGGTGCCAAAAACGGAATTATTCCTCCCGATGAAATAACAAGAAAATATCTTGAAGGACGCTCGATAAGACCTTATAAATTCTATACATCTGATCCCGATGCGGTTTATGAAAGGGTTATAAAATACGATTGTAAGGATATTGAACCCACGGTTGCTTTTCCGCACCTGCCCGAAAATACAAAACCAATCTCAAAAGTCGGCAATGTTAAAATTAATCAGGTAGTTATAGGAAGCTGCACAAACGGAAGATTATCGGATCTAAAAATTGCAGCCGATATTCTTAAAGGTAAAAAAGTGCATCCTGATGTAAGATTAATCGTATTCCCGGGCACTCAGGATATTTATTTAAAAGCTATAGAAGCAGGTTACGTTCAAACAATAATAGAAGCTGAAGGCGCAGTTTCAACACCTACATGCGGACCTTGTCTGGGCGGTCATGCGGGAATATTGGCTAAAGGTGAAAGAGCGGTTTCAACTACAAACAGAAACTTTGTAGGCAGAATGGGACACCCAGAATCCGAAGTTTATCTGGCGTCTCCCGCTGTTGCCGCAGCAAGCGCAATTTTGGGAAGAATTGCTTCGCCCGACGAGGTATAAAGAAGGTAAATGAAAAAAAACATTCTTGCAATTCAAATGCAATCGGTTCTTGGGGACACAAGAGCAAATTATCTGAAAGTATCCGATATGATTGACGGGTTTTATAAAACCCTGCCCTCCGATACAAAAAATATGCCCGATATCATTGTTTTGCCTGAAGTTTGGACAACGGGGTGGTACCCTGAATTATTTAAAGATTCGGTTGATTTGTTTGATGAAACGGAAGAATTTTTATCAAAAATTGCTCAAAAATATTATGTTAATATTATAGGCGGCTCTTATATAAGAGGGGATAAAGATTTAATTAAAAATACCTGCCCCGTTATAAACAGAAAAGGGCAGCTTGTTGCAAGATATGATAAAATTCATCTTTATTCACCCGACGGCGAAGCAAAATACGTAAAAGAAGGTTCAAAGCCCGTTATCGTTAATCTTGAAGGTTTAAAAATAGGGCTTTCGATATGCTATGATATAAGGTTCCCCGAATTATTCAGAAGTTATATAAATACGCCCTTTGCTCCCGAATTGTTAATCAATATGTCTGCATGGCCTCTTACCAGAAAAGAGCAGTATACAATAATGGCATCATCGCGTGCCGTTGAAAACCAGTGTTATTTTCTGGCGCTTTCTCAAACGGGGAATATAAAAGGCAATATAAATAATTCGGGTAATTCCGTTTTCGTTGATCCTATGGGAAACATAAAAGAAAAACTCGGAGAAAAAGAAGATTATATTTATACATCGGTGGAAACTGCCGTTGTTTCAAAAGTAAGAGAAACTTATCCGAATCTTTTAAACAGAAAAATTCATAATTTCGGTTTTGTTCCCGAAATAGCGGGGGATATGGCAAGTGTTTAAAAAAATATTTATTTTTTTGTTTTTAATTATTTTCCAAACGCCTTTATTTGCTTCCGATATATCATCGTCGGTCAACAGAATTTTAAATTCTTATGATTTTGATAAAAATGCGATTATATCAATTTCAATTAAAGATAAAAATAATTCAAAAACAATATATTCAAAATCTCCGAATAAAGATTTAAACCCGGCTTCGGCGATGAAACTTTTTTCTTCAATAGCGGCAATAAATACGCTTGGTGAAGATTTTGAATTTCAAACCGCAATCTATAAAGATGCGGGCAATAATTTTTATGTCAAACTGTCGGGCGACCCGCTTTTAAAAGAAGAAGATTTGAATATTCTTGCAAAAAAGTTTAATGAAAACTATAAAGGAAGAATTAATAAAATCTATATTGATGATTCAATTATTGATTTAATTCCCTACCCCGACAGCTGGCAGGTTGATGATACCTGGCCCAGTGCTCCCAAAATTTCACCTTATATGGTCGATAATAATACGGTCAGCGTTGATATACTGTTGAGCGAAGATAAAAGAGATGTCAGGTTTATTCAAAGAAGCCCTTACAGATTTTCTTTCGTAAACAGGCTTCAATCGGGGGCTTCCAACAATATAAAATTTATTTACGATGAAGAATTTAACGTTGTAAACGTTGAAGGCACAATTGCATCTTCAATAACGGGCAAAAAAATTCCCGTGTTAAATCCGAGATATTTTTTCTGTAAAAAACTGAACGATGCATTAAATAAAAACGGAATAAAATTTAATGATAAATTCCTTTTTGCCAAAACTCCCGAAGGTGCGGTTAAAATTGCGGAATTTTCAAGACCCCTTGAAGTTGTGGTTAAACAAATATTAAATGCAAGCGACAATATCGCATCCGAGATGCTTTTTAAAGTTGCGGGCGCAAAATATGCTTTATCTAATAGCCCTGTCAGACCCGATTATAACCATACATTCGGCACAACCGAAAACGGAATTAATATGTTTATTGAATATTATGATTCCATCGGGCTTGATACGGATGAAATCCAGATAAGAGACGGCAGCGGCGTTTCAAGATATGATATCCTGCATACGGATTGGATGAACGATGCTTTAATAAAGTCGAATTTCAACCTTGAAAAATATCTTCCGACCGCAAATCAGGGCACGCTGACAAAAAGAATGAGAGGACTTGAAAACAAAGTATACTTTAAAACCGGAACCCATAGAGGCACAAGCGCTCTTACGGGTATAATTAAAGCAAAAGATACAACATATTGTTATTCATCGATTATGACAAACTATAAAATAAACCACACGCTTTTAAAGGCGATTGAAGATGAGATAGTGTATGAAATATATAGAACAGAGGGGCAAAACTAAAAATGAAAAAAATTAGATTTTTACTTACGGTTTTTGTATTTTTTGTATTTGTTGCGTGTGCAAATGCTTCAACCCCCTGGGTAAACAATTTAAGAAACATGTTTATAAATAACGTTGCCGTTATCTATACGATAAATATACGTTCGTTCGGCGCCGTTGATTATAACAAAAACGATATTATAGAGCTTGAATTGGGCGAAGTTTCGGGAACTTTTTCAAATGCCGCCCCCAAACTTAAAAAACTTGCCTCTATGGGAATTAATACAATTTATCTTCTTCCCGTTACAAAAACGGGAAAATTAAAAGCATTAGGCACGGCAGGTTCATTGTATGCGATGGACTCATTTGACGCCCTGAATCCTCAATTGCTCGATAAAACAGACCTTGTACCCGATATTAAAACGCAGGCAAAAAATTTCATTAAAGAAGCGCACAAAAACGGTCTGCATGTTATAGTTGACCTTCCGAGCTGCGGCTCATACGATATGTCTTTGGAAAAACCCGATTTGTTTTTAAAAGATAAAGACGGTGCCGCAATTGTTCCTGCGGATTGGACGGATGTAAGGCTTTTTAGAGTTTATAACGACGATAAAACCCTGAATAAAAATCTGGTTGATGAATACAAAAAATTTATCAATCTTATGCAGGAATTGGGCGTTGACGGGATAAGAGCCGATGTTGCCGCAATTAAACCTCAGGAATTTTGGAAAGAAATAATTGATTATGCAAGGGATAAAGACCCCCAGTTTTTATTCTTGGCGGAAGCTTCTTCAAAATGGACTAACCCCGCAAAAGGATATGTAACTTATACTTCCGTTGAAGATTTGCTCAAAGCCGGTTTTGACGGTTTTTATTCCGAATGGTCAAATTTAAAAGAGATAAAAAATTCGTCCGATTTCCACAAAAAAATTCAGGATGATATGAAAATTCTCGAACAATTTGAAGGGCAAAAATCAATGATTGCAAATTTTGCAACCCATGACCAGACAAGCCCCGTTGTTATGGGAGGATATCCTTATTGGCAAATGGTAAACTGGCTTAATATGACACTTCCTTTAAACCCATATATTTTAGACGGTTTCCCGTATGCCGATCCTTATATTTATAAATATGAAAACAAAAAAGCCGATAAAAGCTATACCGATGACGATACATATTTTGTTCACAGAGGAAAATTTGACATATTTAATTTTTCAAGACCGCCTCTGAATGATATCCCCAACTCGCTGCACAAAAAAGAATTTGACGATTCAATCAGATCAAGATACCTTCTTTTGGGCATGATTTCAACAAAAGAAATCGAGCCTCTTAAAACGGATAATTCAAACGTGTTTGCATTCAGAAAACAAAACGGCAACGAAAGCCTCGTTGTTGTCGGAAACCTTGATATTAAATCAGATCAAAAAGTAAAAGTGAAAATACCCAAATTCAGTGCGGACGATTTTGTAATGCCCGTTAAGATGCAGGAGGCGCCGCTTGCAAAAAAAGGCAGCCTCACTATGGTTTTAAAACCGTATGAAATACAGGTTTATGCAATTAAAAAAATAACAAAAATCAAAAAATAATTTTTAAGAGTTTAAAAGGGGCTTAATTGCCCTTTTTAATATTCCCGTACATTTTGCAATCGCAATGCCGTAATTTGTTATTGCAACATTATTTTTGTTTGCAATTTCTATTCTGTTTAATACTTCTCTTCTGTTTGTCATGCAGGCGCCGCAATGAATAATAAGAGAATATTTTTTTATGTCATCCGGAAAATCATGACCCGAATAATGTTCAAAAATTAAATTTTTCTTCGTATAATTTTTCAAAAGTTTCGGAATTTTAACCCTTCCTATGTCATCTTCAACGGGATGATGAGTGCAGCTTTCCAAAATTAAAATTTTATCATTGTCTTTAAGATTATCAATTTTTTTTGACCCTTCATATAACGAAATTAAATCTCCCTTTAATCTTGCAAAAAGGATTGAAAAAGAAGTGAGCATAATATTCTCGGGGACAATTTCCGCAACTTCTTTAAATGCCTGCGAATCGGTTACGACAAGTTTCGGCGGATTTTTGAGGCATAAAAGCGCATTTTTTAAGCCCTTTTCCGTGCACACAACGCTTATTGAATTATTATCAAGCATTTCTCTTAAGGCATTTACCTGAGGTAAAATTATTCTTCCTTTCGGTGCTTCTTTATCAATCGGAATAACAAGAATGCATGTTTCGTTTTCTTTTACGATATCTTTCATTATTATTCCCTGATTAATAAAATCGTCCGGAGACAATTCGACAAGAAGTTTTTTAAATTCAAAAATAAAATCATCCTTTTTGTTTGCGGATGTTTTTAAAACGCCGTCAGAGTTTTCTTTTAAAAATTCATAATCGTCTTTATCGGGTTCGCCTAAGTCAATTTTATTTATGACCGTTATTATTTTTGAATTATTTTCTTTTATTTTTTTGATAAATTCTTTTTCGATACCGCTTAATTTTTCGTTATCGCAGACAAATACCGCAACATCACACCTTATAAGCGCTTTTAGAGTTTTATCGACCCTAAGAGAACCCAATTCCCCGATATCGTCAATGCCTGCCGTATCCAATAAAACAACCGGCCCCACGGGCAAAAGCTCCATTGCTTTTTGGTTAACATCCGTTGTTGTTCCTTTTGTATCAGATACTATGGATAATTCCTGTCCCGATATTTTATTTACCAGTGTTGATTTTCCCGCATTTCTTTTGCCGAAAAACCCGATATGTAATCTCATTCCTCTTGTTACATTCATAATTTTGCACTTACCTTTCCGATACTGTATAATAGAGCATGAAAGTTAGGAGTTTTCAAATGGCAAAAATTTTAATTTCAATGCCCGACAAGTTTTTGGAATCAATAGATAAAATTGCCTCTGATGAGCAAAGAACAAGAAGCGAGCTTATAAGGGAAGCGCTCCGTACTTATTTAAAAACAAACAGCTTTGTCAATTCAAAACGTGCGCTTAAAAATGCCGAAATTTTGGACGGTCTTTTAGATTAAAGCAGCTTTATTTTCTTAATTATTTCAATAAGTTCGTCCGAGACGGGCGGATTTTTTGTGCTCAAAATATATTCTCTTACGATTTTTGCAAAATCCGCTTTTTTAAATTCGCCCCACCCGTTATTCCTGTAGCAGCAATTGAGGCTTTCTACCATATGGTTTGATTCTTCAAAATCTTCTTCTTTTGATAAAAGATTTTGCGAAAAATGAAAATTAAGCGCATTTTTTATTAAATTTTGAGGGAGGATATCTTCAAATTCTCCGGATTTTATTTTATATAAATAATCCGTTTTTCTTAATTTGGGTTTAATTAAGTCGCAAATTTCATCCGCATCGTTATCAAGAAGAATAAATACGGGGATTTTAATTTCCTCAATCATTTTATAATATTTTCT
>DVJH01000173.1 GCA_018710795.1 Candidatus Galligastranaerophilus gallistercoris
GATGCTTCCTTTCAGTGTGTGTTTTATGTTTGCCGCCATGTTTAACGGAAAATTATCAAATAAATACGCAAGCGGTCTTTTGATGACTGTCGGCGCCGGGTTTATAATTCTGGGGCTTTTATTGTTTTCAACCTGCGGGTTTGGAGAAGATGCCGTGAAAATAATTCTTGCCCAAATGCTTATGGGCACGGGAAGCGGAATTTACCAGCCGAGCGCAAATATTACCGTTATGAATTCTGCTCCCGTTAATGAAACGGGTATGGCGTCGGGAATTTTAGCCATGTTCAGAAATACGGGAATGCTTCTCGGTATTATGATTTCATTAAGCGTATTTGATACCGCAAAAGCCAAATACGGCGCTTCGGGCATAAATGAGCTCAATGCATTTGTTTTTGCATACAGGGATGTTTTGCTTGTCGGTGCCGTTTTTGCGATTGTTTGTCTGTTTTTATCATTCAGAACATACAGAGAAAAAATTAAAATGCAAAAAGGGTTAAAAACTTTTGTTTGAAGTATAATAAACTAGTTGAATTTACAAAATATGAGGATGTGTCCCGTTATGTTAGAGAGTGAATATTATCCCGCCAAATTTGAGAAAAAATGGGTTGAATACTGGGATAAAAATAAAACGTACAAGACGTTTGATGATTCAAATAAGCAAAAGTATTATGCACTATCCATGTTTCCTTATCCTTCAGGGAAGCTGCATATGGGGCATGTGAGAAATTATACGATTACGGATGTTATTGCAAGGTTTAAAAGGGCAAAAGGTTATAACGTTTTACACCCCATGGGGTGGGATTCATTCGGTATGCCCGCAGAAAACGCAGCAATTCAGCACGGTGCAAATCCTGCGGATTGGACATTCAGCAATATCGATTATATGAAATACCAGCTTAAAATGCTCGGGCTTTCGGTTGATTGGGACAGGGAAGTTGCAACCTGCAAGGAAGATTATTATAAATGGACACAGTGGCTTTTTATACAGCTTTATAAAAAAGGTCTGGCCTATAAAAAACAGGCGCCCGTTAACTGGTGCGAGCATTGTTCCACGGTTTTGGCCAATGAACAGGTAATTGAGGGCAAATGCTGGAGATGTAACAATGAAGTTACAAAGAAAAATCTCTGGCAGTGGTTTTTAAAAATAACCGATTACGCCGAAGTTCTTCTGGATGATTTGGATAAATTAACGGGCTGGGGCGATAACGTTAAAACCATGCAAAAAAATTGGATAGGAAAATCCTACGGCACGATTTTAAAATTTAAAGTTAAAGAAATAGAAGGTCTTGAAATCCCCGTGTTTACGACAAGGCCAGATACCGCATACGGAATAACTTATCTTGTTGTGGCGCCCGAGTATAAAGATATTGAAAAACTAACCACAAAAGAAAATGTTGATGCGGTTCAAAAATACAGAGAAAACGCAAAGAAAATGTCCGAGATTGACAGATTATCAACCGAAAGAATTAAAACGGGCGTACCTTTGGGAACGCACATTATAAATCCTTTCACGGGAAGAGTTTGTCCCATCTGGGCTGCGGATTATGCAATCGTTGATTACGGAACCGGTGCGGTTATGGCGGTTCCCGCTCATGATGAAAGAGATTTTGACTTTGCAAAAAAATATAATCTTCCGATTGTACAGGTTATAGACGGCGAAGGGTATGATTCTGCCAAGGCATTTATTGACGAAGGCGTTCTTGTGAATTCGGGAGAATTTAACGGCATCAACAATGAAGAAGCCAAAAAACTCATTACAAAATATGCCGAAGAAAAAGGATTCGGACATTCGAAAGTTCAATTCAGATTAAGAGACTGGCTGATTTCAAGACAAAGATACTGGGGAGCGCCGATTCCTGTTGTTTATTGCGAAAAATGCGGTTGCGTTCCCGTTGATGAAAAAGACCTGCCCGTTAAATTGCCAACAGATGTTGATTTTTCGGTTCAGGGTAAATCTCCGATATTAACGAGCAAAACGTTTATGGATACCGTCTGCCCCGTTTGCGGCGGACCCGCAAGAAGAGAATCCGACACAATGGATACTTTTATATGTTCAAGCTGGTATTATATGCGCTACGCAGATGCAAGAGATGATAAAGAAGCATTTAATAAAGAGCTTGTTAATAAATGGCTGCCCGTTGATCAGTATGTCGGCGGAATTGAACATGCAATATTACACCTTTTATATTCAAGATTTTTTACAAAAGCCCTGAGAGATATGGGGTTATTGGATTTTGACGAACCGTTTAAAAACCTTTTAACGCAGGGTATGGTTTTAAAAGACGGCTCTAAGATGTCAAAATCAAAAGGAAATACGGTAGACCCCGATGAAATATTTGCAACGTACGGGGCTGATACCGCAAGATTATTTATTATATCCGATTCTCCCCCCGCAAGAGATTTTGACTGGTCGGATGCGGGCGTTGAGGGATGTTATAAATTCCTCTGCAGAGTATACAGATTATATTCAAAATATCAGGATAAAATTAAACTTGATTATGTTATACCTGACAGTTTGGATAAAAAATCAAGCGATTTAGTCAGAGAAGTTCATATTGCAATTAAAAAGATTACCTCTGATATTGAAAACGAATTTCAGTTTAATACCGTTGTTTCAAAATACAGAGAGCTCACCAATGCAATATATGAATATATAAGAGATGAAAATGATATTAATTTTGATGTATTAAGTTTTGCGCTTATTACACTGTTAAAATTAATTTCACCCGTTGTTGTTTTTATGTCCGAAGAAATATATGCTTCATTGGGCGGATATGGTTCCATTCATAATGAGCCATGGCCCGTATACGATGAAGCAAAAACCAAACAAAATAATATTATGCTTATTGTTCAGGTTAACGGCAAAATAAGAGATAAAATAGAAACTACGGCGGGTCAGACAAATGATGAATTGTCCAAGCTTGCTCTTTCAAGCGAAAAGACAAAACAATTCCTTGAAGGATTGAACGTTATAAAAACAATCGTTGTTCCGGATAAGATAGTAAATATAGTAGCAAAATAAGATAAAAGGCCTGAATTTCAGGCCTTTTTTATTAACGTATAAAGTTTATCAATATCTTCTTTTTCAATTTTTGAATTAAGAGAAATTCTTATTCTCTCCTGTCCTTTTTTTACGGTCGGATATCTGATCGGAAGAATATAAAAGCCGTTTTCAATTAAATAATTTGACAGGTTTGCGGCTTTTTTTGAATCATTTGTTAAAATCGGGACAATATAACTGTTTCCTATGGTGTTAAAGTTTTTAAATTTTTGGTGAGTATAATTTGTAATTTCAAAAAGTTTATTTTGAAGAATATTTTTATTCAAAATATAATTTTCAAGAACATATTTTGAAAATGCAATTGAGATTTCTGGAAGTGATGTTGAGAAAATAAACGAACGGGCAAAATTGATAAGATAATTTATTAATATTTTGTTTCCCGCCGCAAATGCGCCATATGAGCCAATTGCTTTTCCAAAGGTTCCCATAATAAGATCAACTTCATCAAGAAATTTTTTTTCTTTTATATATCCTGCCCCGTTTCCAAAAACTCCGAATGTATGAGCTTCGTCGATAATAAGAATTGAATTGTATTTATTTTTTAATCCGGCAAGTTTTTTAATGTCCGCAAAATCCCCGTCCATACTAAAAAGAGATTCCGATGAAATTATCGAATTTTTATATTTGTTTCTGTATTTAACCAGCTTTTCTTCTAAATCGTTATAATCAAGATGATTATAGGGAATTAATTTTGCGCCTGATAATTTTATGCCGTCAATTATACTTGCATGGTTTAATTTATCAATAAAAACAACATCATCTTTATCCAAAAGCGAAGAATAAATTCCGACATTTGCATGGTAGCCCGAATTAAATAAAAGCGCATCTTCTTTATTTAAAAACGTTTTAATTAATTCTTCAAGCTCAAGGTAAACCTTGTTTGTTCCGGTTAAAAGCCTTGCTGAAGGGTTTTGAATTTTACCTTTGTATAAAGATAAAAAATTATCCCTGATATTGTCATCAATGCTTATGCCGAGATAGTCATTTGATGATAAATTAAGCAGTAATTTATTGCTTTTTAATATAAATCTGCCGTTTTGAATTATATCGTGTCTTGTTCTGAAATTTGATTCAAGATTAACTTTTTCAAGTTTTTCTTCATAAAGTTTAAATTTATGCGGCATCTTCTTTGAACCATGGTTTTGTCAGGAATGATTTAATGTTGTGTTTTTTGCAGTATTGAATTAAATCGGTTCTTATTTCTTTTAACATTATAAATATCGCAATTAAATTGGGCAGAGCCATTGCAAGCATTGTGGCGTCCGTAAAGTCAACCACGCTTTGCAAATTCATGGATGAACCTATTACGATAAAGCAGCAAAACATTATCTGATAAGTTTTTATTCTTTTAAAGCCTTCACCGAACATATAACTCCAGGCTTTCTGTCCGTAATATGCCCAGGAGATAATTGTTGAAACCGCAAATAAAACGATAACAAGAGCTAAAATTACGGGGAAAAATGAAAATACGGAAGAAAACGCCGCCGATGTTAATTCCACGCCCGTCATTCCCGCTTGATAGTTTTTATATTGTTCGGTAATGATTATAACAAGAGCCGTCATTGAACATATAACCGCAGTTACGAAAAAGGGCTCTATTAAGGATACAAAACCTTGTGATACCGGCTCTTTCGTTTTGACGGGTGCGTATGCAATCGGTGCGGAGCCCGAGCCTGCTTCGTTCGATTGAATTGACCTTCTCATGCTCATAACAATTGTTCCTACAACCCCGCCTGCAACCGCCTGAGGAAAGAAAGCTTCTTTAAAAATGGTTGCTATGCAGTTTGGAATATTGTGGAAGTTTACAATGATTACAATAAAGGCGGAAATTATATATAAGCCGCACATGGCGGGAACAATTTTTGATGTTACGTTTGCTATACTTTTAATGCCGCCCACGATTGTAAGCCCCACAAGAATTGCCACTATGAGCCCGAAAACCCAGGCATGGTATTCAAAAAAGCTGTTTTCGCCGCCCGTTATATTAACCATTTGTCTTGTTGCCTGGTTTATTTGCAGCATACAGCCGCCGCCAAGTGCCCCCGGGACGCACATAATCGCAAAAAATAATGCCATGGGCTGTCCGAGCCATCTTAAACCTTTTCTTGTAAGCCCGTGCGCGATATAAAACATCGGTCCGCCGGAAACCGAACCGTCAGCGTTAAATCTTCTGTATTTAAGAGAAAGCGTAACTTCACAGAACTTAAGCGCCATTGCAAAAACTGCGCCGACGCACATCCAAAACATTGCTCCGGGGCCTCCTACCGATATTGCAATTGCAACCCCCGCAATGCTTCCTAAACCCACCGTGCCTGATAATGCCGTTGCAAGCGCACCCAAAGACGAAACTTCCCCGTCTTTATCGTCGTTCGGCTCGTTGAATTTCTGTTTTTTCCCGAATATTTGTTTTATTGAATGTTTAACGCCCCATATGCAAATTCCTCTCAGATAAAATGTGCATATAAAGCTTGCCGCAATTAAAAGAAGGATTAATAACGGTACTTTGGCTTCCGCAATGGTTACCGATGTAAATACGATTTTTGAAAAAATATTTGAAAACGGTGCGAAATATTTATCAATTTGTTCATCAATGCTCATTGCATACGCGCCTTGAATGCATGCGCCAAAAACCATTGCCGCCGTTAATAATCGAGTCAGCATAAACTTTTTCTTCCTCTCTTAGTTACTATTCTTTTTTAAGATAAAGTCTAAAAGACGTTTAGTTTAACGGTATAATTAATACCTGTCCGATTTGAATTGTGGTTGCGTCTTTTATGTTGTTAAGCTTCATTATTTCTTCGATTTTATTTAAATCGTATTTGCCGTAAAATCTGTAAGCAATGTCATCTAATGTGTCGCCGGCTTTTACCGTGTATTTTTCTTCCGCAATCATCTCGGAATGTGTCGATGTTGTTGCGGCATCATCGGAAGGAACGATTGTAACCTGTGTTTGCGGATCTTCCATTTTATAAACCTGACCCGAAAAATCGTTTACGGGAACGCTGTTATATGATGTAACACCGACGATAATTGCAATGCAAAGAGCAAATAATAATCCTAAGACAAAACCTATGCCTGCATATACAACGGGACCTTTGTTTCTTGATTTTGTCTGTACATTTTTTTCAAAATCTCTCCATAATACGTCAAGCTCCGGTTTTTTTTGAAAATTCATGTAATGATTAACATTTGAAATTCCGCTTCTGTAATTTTGCGGTTTAATATTTTCAATCATTGACATTTTTTCTCTTGAAAGATTTGATCTGTGAAGTGTGGAGCTTTTCATATCGTACCTATAGTCCCTTTCTTGTTTAATACTAATTTAAACAAAGGATTTAGGCAAGAAATGTAACTTTTGTCATTAAGAAATATTACATATGTCTTTTTTGCAAAATATGTATTCTTTTGCGCTTTGTGTCATTTTATCCAGCATTTCTTTATTTTTTACGACGTCAAAGCCGCCTTTTTCCAGATAGTCCGTAAATATATTTCTCCACAGTTCAAAAAATTCTTCATCGGGGATATTAAGCATATCTTTAATTTGTTTTAATTCAAAATAATCAACGCTGAGGGGTTCAACGCCTCTTAAAGTATCTACGATTTTAAGCCGTTTTTTTCTTTCAAACTGTTTTAGAAAGTCTGTTACGGTCATTTTGTTTTCTTTTATATAATCTTTGATTTTTTCAAGGTTCCTGTTATAGGGAACGGGGTCCTGTTCAATTACATATTCTTCAAAATCTTCGGGCATTATGTCCATAACGGTTGCAATGCGCTCAAGGGTGGTTGACCTTGTCGAAAAAGGTATGCTTTCGTCTATTAAATTGTATACATAAGATAAAGTTACGCCTATCATTTGCGCGAAGTCTTTTTTGTGAAGATTATTTTTTTCAAGAAATTCACTTACTTTTTTTGAACTTTTTTTGTTTATTTCTCCGGTTTCAACTTGTTTCATCTGTTTTGCTCCAAAATTGTTTATTTTAGAACTTAACCTTTAGATGATTATTTTTTAATCGTCTTTTAAACCCTCTAACAGAATAATTTGTATTATAATTAAAATTAAAAATACTTATGGGATTTTGTATGAAAGCAATCATAGGACTCGGCAACGCCGAAGCTAAATATATGAATACAAGACATAATACCGGTTTTATGGTAGTGGATAAAATTCTTGCCGAAAAAAATTTAAAATTGAGCGAGAAATTTAAGTCGTTTTTTGTAAAAGATAATGACACATTATATCTGCTCCCGAAAACTTATATGAATTTATCGGGATTTGCGGTTGTGGAATTGATGAATTTTTATAAATTAAGTTTGGAAGATATTCTTGTTATATATGATGATATCTCTCTTCCCCTGGGGACGCTGCGTTTTCGAAATGACGGTTCGGACGGCGGGCACAACGGAATAAAATCCGTTATAAAAGAAACGGGGTCAAATAAATTTGCAAGGTTAAAAGTCGGTATCGGGCCCCAGCCTAAGGGAGTCCCTTCCGAAAAATTTGTTTTGGCGGATTTTTCAATCTCCGAAGCCTACAATTTGCAAAAAGCTTTAAATGCGGCAAAATGTGCCGCGCTTGATTGGCTTAAAACCGATTTTATAACACTTCAAAATTTATATAATAAATCGCACGTTTAACAATTTTTACTTTTTTTGAAATCTAAGTATAATCAATAGTATGCGGAAGTTTTTATTATTATTTGTATTGCTTTTGTTATTTTCCATGCCTTCGTATTCCGAAGACAATTCTTTTCGTCTGGATGCTCCGCCCAACGTTTCATATAAAAGCGATGCATTAATTAAAAAAGGAGTTTCCAGCGAAACCGCAAAAACATCTGCAGCCTCATATAAAAAGCCGAAGCAGGAAAACGCAATCGTAAGATTTTTTAAAAAGCTTTTTAACAGGGAAGATAAAATAAAAGCTCAATTTGATTCCGATACAAAAGGGTATACGGGAACTCTTCCAAATTTGAATTCCGAGTTTCAATATAAACGGCCCAAAACTTCCAAAGGTGATGATACAAGACAAAGTGCGGAAGAATTTTTTCCCGAAGAATTTAAGGAATCGCAAATTAACGATCCTTTGTTTTTGGATGTTATTTTAAATAAAGAAAAACCTTCCCCGTATGTAAACGATATGATAAGGGTAATGAAATTTCTTGAAACATTCAGAACCGTAATCGTTAACCATGAGCCGGTTCAAAAATTTAATGCAAACGTTAACGTTTTGGAT
>DVJH01000020.1 GCA_018710795.1 Candidatus Galligastranaerophilus gallistercoris
TGAGTCTTTATTTTCAGAATCCAAATCGGCTTCGGCGTTATAGTGAAGATACCCCGGTCCTACGTTTGTATCGGTTGAAATTCTTGATTTTAAAGATTCATTTTTTAATTGTTTTTCCCATAACGTCGTTCCCGTAAATGCGTCGCCAAAGTATTCGACAAAGTGTTTATTTTTGCCCGACAATTTGGATTGAACGTTAAAAGCGGCAAGCTGCAATGCGGGGTTAGAATTTATATCATCATTTAAATAAATTTTTTGAGCATTTAGGGAAGCATTTAAAAGTTCAATCACACGTTCTTTTGAAAATCCCGCAAAGAAAAGCGTGAATATTGTTGCATCATCAAATATTGAAAATCTTCCGCCCACATCATCATGAACAAACCCCGAAGCCGATAATTCGCCTTTATCCACAAGGCGTCTTAATGCGCTTTTTTCGCTTGATGCGTCCGTCATTGCATAGAATCTTTCGGAAACATCTTCTTTATTCAAATATTTTTGCATTAATTCTTTTGCGGCATTATATGCCGTTGTTGTTTCCAGAGTTCCTCCCGATTTGGACACAACCAAAAATAACGTTTTATCAAGATTTAAGCTGTCGGAAAATCTTTTAAAGCTGACAGGGTCAACCGATGAATAGAAATGAATGTTTTTATCAATTCCAAACATTTTAACTATTGATTCGGTCGTGTGTCTTGAACCGCCTATGCCCAAAATTGCAAGCTCGCTAAGACCTGCATTTTTTGCTTTTTTTGAGAGTTCATAAATCGTATCTATATTATCAATCTGATTTTGGGGAAGGAAATTAATCCAGTTTAAAAACTGCCCCTTTTTACCCGCACGTGAATTAATGTCATCAACCGCCTCTTTTGCAAGAGTTTTATAGCTTGAAAAATCAACGTCGGTGTTCAATTTAACATCCAAGTTTTGTTTTGTTGTCATCGTCATGATAATTTACCTTTCTGCATAAAGTGTTAACTTTTTAAGTTGTATTTTAACACATAAATAAACTTAAAGCTTTTTTATCCATGCTTTTTGAATTCAAAAAGTTCACGTTATAATTATAACCATGGGTGATGAAGATAAACAGTTTGAAGCTTCCCAGCAAAAACTGAGAAAAGCGCGAAAAGAAGGTCAGGTAGTAAAATCAAAGGATTTTTCAACCGCCATATCATTAATTGTTATGTTTTTAATAATATATTCGCTGGGGCCGTTTATTTGGACACAAATTGCGGGGCTTTTTTCAAATCTGTACGAGCAAATTCCAAACGCGCACTTTGACGAAATCGGAATAAGATATCTGCTTATGATAACGTTAATTCCTACCGTTTTGATAATACTTCCGATTGTTTGTCTTTCGGCTCTTGTGTCCATAATAGGCGATTTAATTCAGGTAGGACCGTTATTTACGATTACGCCTTTAATCCCGAAACCCGATAAATTAAACCCCACCAAATATTTTAAAAATTTAATGAACCCCAAAACTCTGTTTGAACTTGTTAAAAATATTGCAAAAGTCGTAATTTTGGGAATTATCGGCTGGATGGTTTATATGGAGCATTTTCCCGCTATTTTGGGACTCGCGGTTGTTGAAAACGAATTTGCAACGCTGTATGCTTTCGGACAATTGATTGTAGATTTCGTATTAAAAGCGGGAATTGCATTTTTAATTATTGCGGCGATGGATTACGGGGTTACAAAATGGAAATTTATGCAGGATCAAAAAATGTCTTTTAAAGAAGTAAAAGACGAATACAAAAACTCCGAAGGAGACCCGCATGTGAAAGCCGCTTTAAGACAAAAAAGACAACAGCTTTTAAGAAAAGCAATGCAAGACGCCGTGCCTGACGCCGATTTTGTAGTAACAAACCCGATCCATGTGGCATGTGCCTTAAAGTATGATGCGGAAACAATGGATTCCCCGATGCTTGTTGCAAAAGGAGCCGAGCTTTTTGCAAAAGAAATTAAAGAAATTGCAATCAAACACGATGTCCCCGTTATTGAAAATCCGCCGGTGGCACGTGCCCTATACCGTCTTGTTGACGTTAACAGGCAAATTCCGCCCGATTTATATAAGGCTGTAGCCGAAATTTTAATATTCGTATATAACACCAAAAAACAAAAACAGGAAAAAATAAAAGCGCAAATTGAAGAAATGAAAAGAATTCAAAAAGAAAACGATGAAAAATATTACGGCAAAAAAGAAGAACCCGAACAAAACGACAATAATGATAAAAACCCGTAGACTAATATAAATAACCGGTTCTATTTGCAAATAAGGATAAAAGATTGTAAAATTGACTTAAAATGTGGCATTTTTAAACTCTGATGATTATGACGGCTCAATCAAGATTAAAAGATTATATTGACATTATTCAAAAGGTTGCAAAGGTAGAATACAGGAGAATTCCTTCGCACATGGTGGAATGCGAAGAGCTTGTTTCTATCGGCATCATTGCCGTGCAGGCACTAATTAAAAATAAAACGGACGAACAACTGGAAAAGTATAATTCTTCATACATTGCAACCGCCGTCAGATGGGCAATCAGAAATGAGCTCAGAAACAGATATAAATGGTATACCTTAAAACACAAAAAAGACGAAGCGGAAGACGGATACGACGAAAACGAATCCGTACAATCCGAAGGTGTTTCAAGCCTTGATGTTTCACCGACAAAAGTAAGAGAGGCAATCTATGAAACGATTTTATCGATTGATTCAATAGCTTCCGCATCATCCGATAACGATTCGCCGTTTGATTTCATTAAAGATAACCACGCAACTCCCGATGAGACGGCTGAAATTTCCGAATTGGGAAGAATCATAAGAGAAGCAATCGCAAAACTGCCCCAAAAAGACAGAACCATAGTTGAATACAGGTTTTACAGAAATATGCAGGTAAAACAGATTGCTCAAATGGTCGGGCTTTCAAGCTCCAGAATAACAAGAATAGTTCAATCATCATTAAATACGGTAAGAGAATATCTTGAAAAGCGGGGGCTTTCATATTAAAGATATAATTTGTTTTTAGGAAGGATAATAAATGCAGGCACAAGAAGTTCAAAAAATCACTAAAGAATACAAAAAAACCGTTTCCGATGCACTTAAAGCGTTGGGGAAAAAACATATGGCACTGATTTGCCACGGGGTCAGCTTCCCTTCAAGAGAAGGAGAAAATACGGGTTTCGGGACGTATAATTCGGATGCCGCAAAAGATTTGATAAGCTTTTTGGGCGATATGTTTAATGTTATTCAATTGGGGCCCAACGGAAAAACAAAATCCTCGGACGCTTCTCCTTATGCGGGAACCGTGTTTTCGAAAAATCCTCTGTTTATGGATTTATACAGCCTGACGGAGGCAAAATGGCACAATTTATTATCCAAAAAAACTTTTGATTCAATAGTTGAAAATAATCCCAAAAAAGGCACAAACAGAGCGGCATACGAATATGCAATCAAAATGTACGATATGGCAGGAGATGAAATATACGGCAACTTTAAAAAATTAAACGATAAAAAATTAAACGAAGAGTTTGATAAATTCAAAAAAGAAAACTCTTTCTGGCTTGATAACGATGCTTTATACGAAGCATTATCAATTGAAAACGGCGGCGAATTCTGGCCGAAGTGGAAAAATGAACTTGATAAGAATTTATTGTATAAAGCCGATAAAAAAGAAGCCGACAAAAGGATAGAAGAAATTTCAAAAAAATATAAAGATATTATTGAAAAATATAAATTAATACAATTTATCATTTCAAAACAATCGGACGAAACAAGAGAATTTGCAAAACAGCATAACATTAAAATGATAGCGGACAGACAAGTCGCATTTTCTGACAGAGATTGCTGGGCATATCAGTCATTATTTTTGGAAGGGTGGTCATTGGGATGCCCTCCCGATTATTTTTCAAAAGACGGACAAGCCTGGGATTTTAACGTAATGGACCCTGAAAAGCTCTTTAATAAAGACGGCTCGCTTGGAAAAGGCGGCGAATTAATGAAAAAGCTTTATTTAAAAATGTTCAAAGAAAACCCCGGCGGCGTCAGAATTGACCATACGGTAGGTTTGATTGACCCCTGGGTTTATAAAAAAGGCTGCAAACCAAAAGTGTCGGAAGGTGCAGGCAGATTATATTCATCTCCGGGGCACCCCGAATTAAGTAAATATTCAATTATATCAAGCGAAGACACAAACCCCGAATATAAACCCGATGAAGAAAACTGGGTTAAACAATTGACCGATGAACAAATTAAACTGTACGGAAGAATGATTGAAAAAATCGTTATTCAAAGTGCAATTGAAGCAGGGCTTGATAAAAGTGCAATCGTAGCGGAAGACCTCGGGACGCTCACTTATCCGGTTGTTAAGGTTATGGAAAAATATCAGCTTGCGGGTATGAAACTTGTTCAATTTGTTATACCCACCGAAGAAAACCATCCTTACAGATGCAAAAATATCGTTAAAAATTCATGGGCAATGACGGGCACCCATGATAACCGCCCCATAAGACTCTGGGCAAAAGATATGATTAATACGGAAGCTGATACTCCGCATGTTAATAATTTAATGGCCGATTTATATTCCGAATTTGACGGACAGGATATGATAAGACATAAATTATATACTGATGATAAATTTCTTGCGTTTTCAAAACTGGTTGAAATTTTTGCTTCAAATGCGGAAAATATTCAAATATTCTTTACGGATTTCTTCGGTATTCAAGAAACCTATAACATCCCGGGAACCTTGGGAGACCACAACTGGTCATTAAGAATTCCCGACAATTTTGAAGATTTATATTATAAAAATCTTGAATCGTTTGACGCTCTTAACCTGCCTTTAGCCTTAAGCTACGCAATTAAAGCAAGAGGCAGAGAATTTGCAAATAATCACGGAGAGCTTCTGGACAGACTTGAAAAACTGGCATAAAAAAATGAAAAATACTTTTATAAAATTATTTTTGTTTATTTTTACCGCATTTTTTACCGTAAATGCGGCAATGGCCGATTTTTCCTTTAATGATATGGAGCTTAAATTCGCACAGGTATCCGATGTTCATATCTCCGAAGGAAACGACACGGCATATAAAGTTTTATCCCATTCAAAAGAATTGTTTGAAGATGCGGTTTTAACTTTAAATAAAATCAAAGGTCTTGATTTTGTAGTATTTACTGGCGATATGGTGGATGAACCCACGGGCGGATTGTACAGAAGTTTTTTTGAAACGTTGTCAAAATTAAATCATCCGTCTTTACTTGTATTCGGCAACCATGACAGTGCATTCAGCGATATTGAAGAAGAAGAAATTCAGGAAAAACTTCTCGATAAAAATACGATTCTTGATGTTATAACAAGAAGCAATCCTTATCAGCCCTATAGAATGCCTTATTTTGCGTATTCGCCGAGCAAAGATTACAGGGTTATCGTTCTTGATACCACAATAGCGGAAAGAACAACTTCAAACGGATATATCTCCGAAGAACAATTAAATTTCCTTGATAATGAAATAGCTTCAAATCAAGATAAAGTAATTATAATTTTTCAGCACCACCCCGTTATAGAACCCATTAAAAGCGAACATCACAGATTAACAAATCCTGAAGCTTATCTTCAGGTGTTAAAAAAATATGAAAAAGTTCCGATTGCAATTTTTGCGGGGCATTATCATACGGCAAGAATTATAAGAAAAGGAAACGTAATTCACGTTGCTTCGCCTTCTCTTGTTACATTCCCGAATGCTTTCAGAGTCGTAAACATAACAAATTATAACGACAGGGTTATTTTCCAATTTAAAATGTATGAAACCGGCTTAAAAGAAATACAGGAAATAAGCAAATCCGGTTTAATCGCTTCCGTTGCATTTCAGGGGAAATCATCCGACAGAAACAATGAAATTATGATAAGAAAAGGGTATGTGCCCAAAGTTAAACTTACAAAAGAAGAAAAACAGGCCATAAAACAAGAGAAAAAAGCTCAAAAGCAAGCCGAAAAAGAAAGAAAAAGGGCGGAAAAAGAAGCAAAAAAAGCTTTGAAAAAGCAGCAAAAAGAACAAAAACAGGAATTTGAAGGATAAAATAAAAGTTGGAATTTAAGGTAAAATTCAGAGGCATAAGAGGGTCATATCCCACCCCGAAATCCACACACCTGAAATATGGCGGCAATACCGCATGTGTTGAAGTAAATGTCAGAAACAGGCTGATTATTCTTGATGCGGGCACGGGGATAATTGAGCTCGGGGAAAACCTTACGAGAGAACACATTTTATCCGGAAATACCATAGATGAAAGAAAGCCTATTTGTGCAACAATAATTTTAAGCCATATTCATCAAGACCATATTCAGGGGCTGCCTTTTTTTTCACCCGCATTTATCAAAACAACAAATCTTGAAATTTTCGGCCCCGACACCAATAAGGAAAAATTGAAAGACAACCTCTCAACGCTTCTTTTTGACAAAGGGTTCCCGGTCAGTCTTGATGAAATTCAGGGAAAACTGAATATTTGTTCTTTCAGCCAGAAAAATACACTCATTATCAAAGAAAACAATGAACATATTTTGATTAACGCCGCAGATTTTAACAACTATCAAACGGATGAAGAAGATATTATAATAACGGCATATAAAACAACCGCACACCCCAAAAACGGTTGCCTTTGCATAAAAATTTGTTATAAAGATAAAGTGCTTGTATATGCAACGGATAAAGAATGCTATGTCGGTTCGGACAAAAAATTTATAGAATTTGCATACGGGTGTGATGTTTTAATTCATGATGCGCAATATACTCATCAGGATTATATTTCGCCGGTTATGCCCAAACAAGGATACGGGCATTCAACCTTTAATATGGCAATCGAAACAGCAAAACTTGCAGAAGCAAAAAAATTATATTTCTTCCATTATGACCCGAATTATGATGATAATATTCTTGATATGCTTGATAAAGATTTCAGCAATATGACGGTCGATTTTAATTTTTCTAAGGAAAACCTTGAAATTGCGCTTTAAATTATTGTTAATATTAATAATATTTTTATGCTTCACCGTTCCCTCCTGCAAAGCGGATTTACATCAGGCTTCAATCGTAAGTACGATTAAGGCTCAAAACGCCGCACAAAGACACAATAATTTGGGAACAATGTATTTTCATGAAAAAGATTATTTTGCGGCAATTAAAGAGTACAGAATTGCAATAGGCATTAATCCCGATTCGCAAACAACCGGCTCATACTTTAATAATCTCGGAAAAGTTTACCTTGTTTTGGGGGAAATTCAAGTCAGAAACGGGCTTCCGCTTCAAGGATGGGACGATTTTTCGATTATGGCGCAAATTTCTTTTGAAGAAGCAATTTTAAAAGACTGCATGAAGCTTGAATACTATCAAAATTTGGTTAAAGCGTATGAATTAAGAGGATTAATGGAATTTAAAAAAGATTACTTTTTAAATAACAGAGATAAAAACCCTTTTAATGTAATCCCCGCCGCAATTATTCTTGAAAAGCAAGGAAAAGTCGAATATGCCAATATGCTTCTTGATAACTTTATAACGGAAAACCCCGACATTATAATTACAAGGGATTTAAAAAAACTGCTTAAGGAAAATACCGAAAAACACAGAGAGAACTTATAAAATCAATCTTTTAATATTTTCTTTTCAATTACTTCTTTATTGGCATCGAATTTTATCAAAACGTTTGTTCCTTTGCCGTCGGCATCGTAGTATATCGCATCCGCCGTTCCGTCTTTATGTTTTACGACATATTGCTGTCTGGAACCGTCAACGTTATATACGGTTGATTTATATGAACCGTCTCTTTCAAAATCCGTTACCATTTGTATAACACCGTTTGCATGATAGTCGGTTGTTTTTCTCAGGGTTTTATCTTTATCCCTCACCATTACAAGTTCTTTTTGCCCGAGAGGATTATATTTTATCTCAACGATTTTTCCCGATTTTTTCTCTATAATGCGCTCCGCCACGAGTTTATCATCATCACTATAAAATCGGGAAAGTTTTTCATCTTTTGTATCCGAAAGTTTTATTTCTTTCGGAGTGATATCAATAAATTCGGCATTTTTTAAATCATCTTCGTTTGTTTCGTCATCGGAAAAATCGGTAGCCGCATAAATATCTTCAGAAGTTTTTTTGTTTTCTTCTTCCATTTTATCCTCTTTAATTAACGCTTACCTTGCCGCCTTTAATTGAAATCATTTTATCAATGCTTTTCAGGGCACGTTTTGCAACACTTTCTTCAACGTTTACTTCATAATTTTCATATTTCAGAGAATTTAAAATGTCATGAAGCGTGTTTTGTTTCATATTATGGCAGATGACTTTATCGTTTACAAGAACAAAATTTTTGGTTTTATAATCTCTTTTTAACCTGTCCACAACGCCTTTTTCGGTGCATATTATATATGTTTCAAAATCCGTTTTTTTAATGTAATCAAAAATCTGAGTGGTAGAACCCGTAAAGTCGGCAAGTTTAACCACTTCTTTTCTGCATTCGGGGTGCACGAGAGCAACGGAATTTTTATATTTTTCTTTCATTTTGATTATGTCATCAGGTGCAATTCTTAAATGGGTCGGGCAGTATCCGGGATATGAAATAATCTCGACATCGGGAAGGTTATATTGAACCCAGCTGCCAAGATAGCAATCCGGAGCAAAAAGAACTTTGTTAACACCCAAAGATTTCACAACCTCAATTGCATTTGCGCTGGTGCAGCAAATATCGCATTCGGCCTTAACTTCCGCTGTTGAGTTTACATAACAAACAAGAGGAATATCGGGATGTTTTGCTTTAAATTCTTTTACCATTCTTAAATCAATCATATCGGCCATATTACAGCCCGATTTTAAATTCGGAAGAAGAACTTTTTTGTTCGGAGATAAAATTTTTGCGGTTTCCGCCATAAAATAAACGCCTGCAAAAACAATAATATCGGCATCGGTTTTGCTTGCAAGTTTGCTTAAACCCAAAGAATCGCCGACAAAATCAGCAACTTCGTCAATTTCTGCATTTTGATAACAATGCGCAAGAATTATTGCGTTTTTTTCTTTTTTTAGCGCTTTTATTTCTTCTATAAGTTGTGAATTTGTCAAATCTTCTCCCTAATGGTTGTTAAGTGCTGAATTTTATTATAAAACAAAAATATTTTTTCTAAATGTCTTTATGATGAAACTTTTTTATGCCCTTAACATAATCGTCTACTATTTGCCCTTTTCCAAACAGCTTATATTTATAAACGCATAATCCGTCAAGCCCGACAGGGCCTCTTGCAAGGGTTTTATTTGTTGAAATTCCGACTTCGGCACCGAAACCGTATCTGAAACCGTCGGAAAATCTCGTTGAAACATTATGAAAAACTCCCGATGAATCAACCCTTGTCATAAATTTTTCGGCATTATCTTCGTTTTCGGTAATAATACAATCGGTATGCCCCGAGCCAAATGTATTTATGTGTTTTATTGCTTCATCAAGATTGTTGACAACTTTAAACGCAAGAATTTTATCAGAATATTCATAATCAAATTTTTCGGGATTTTCAATAACTTTTATTCCGTTATCCTTCAAATACGTTTTTAATTCATCAATATAAGGATAATTTTTATTTACAAGAACCGTTTCAACACTGTTACAAGCCGTAGGATACTGGGTTTTGGAATCTTTAATAATTGTTTGAGCCATTTCTTTTTTTGCCGATTCATCGACATAAATATGACAAATGCCTGATGCATGTCCCAGAACGGGAATTTTTGTATTTTGCTGAATATAAGTTACAAGCTTGTTTGAGCCTCTGGGTATTATTAAATCAATATATTCGTCCAATTCAAGCATTGATTTAATGTCTTCATGAGAAAAAACAAGATTAACCGAATCGTAAGGGAATTCTTCAACTTTTGAAACGGCTTCCTTTATGATTTCATAAATCGCTTTATTTGTATTGTCCGCTTCCTTTCCGCCCTTTAAAATTACGGCATTGCCCGATTTTATCGCAAGCGATGTAATTTGAGATATAACATCGGGTCTTGCTTCAAAAATAATACCTATAAGACCTATCGGGCAGGTAACTTTTTTCAAAACAAGATTTTCATCCAGCTCTCTTGCCCATAGAACCTTATTTGAAGGGTCATCAAGCTTAATGACATCATAAATTCCCTGAATCATATCACGCATTTTATTGTCATCAAGTTTCAATCTGCCAAACGTTGCCCGGGTCAACTTGCCTTCTTCAATCATTTTTTCGGCATTTTCAAGGTCTTTTTTATTTGCGGCAAATATCTTTTCTTTATTATTTTCAATATTTTTTGCAATATTTAATAAAACATCATTTTTTATTTTTGTATCAAGATTAAAAAGCTCGGCTTTCGCAAGGCAGGCTTTTTTTACCGTTTGCAGAATATTATTTTCACTCATTTTATAAAACCACCAGATTATCTTTATTTATTAAATCATCACTTTGCATGTAACCCAAAATATTTTTAATTTCGCTGCTGTGTTTGCCCATTATTTTTTCGCATTCGTCCGAATTATAATTTGAAACACCCCTTGCAAATTCATTCATATCCTCATCCAGTATACAAATAACTTCGCCCGAGTCAAATTTTCCTTTTGTCATAATAACTCCAATCGGAAGAAGGCTTGTCTGTTTTTCGATTAATGCTTTTTTGGCGCCCTCGTTTACCACAACCTCGCCCCTAACATTTGTTGCATAGGCTATCCAGCGCTGTTTGGAAGAGAGCTTATTTGT
>DVJH01000174.1 GCA_018710795.1 Candidatus Galligastranaerophilus gallistercoris
CATATAACCCCTATGATATCGCTGTAGCAGGTTATTATATAATCGGATCTTGATTTAACGTTTACTTTATAATCGGTTGTTTTTGAAAAATAATTTTTATAATTTTCCGTATCAAACTGCACGGCAGGCGCCAAAACCTCGCTTGAAAAAGCTTTTGCCCCAAGGGCGGCAGATATTAAAAGTACAAAAAAAAGTTTTTTCACTTTTTACCTTCCCAGAATTTTATTTGTTTCAATTAAATTGGGACGGGGGTTTGCGCCTTGATATGCCGGCGTATATTTTGATTTTTCCTGTCTGTCAACCCATGGAATTTTCCCCGGGTTTTGCATTATATCTTTAACTTTATTTGAAGAAGGGTTTATTGCATCTTTCATTTCGGAAGCAAACGGTCTTGAATGATAATAATAATCGGCAGGTAAAACATAGGTTTCCATTTTGGGTATAATGTTAAATGCCATATAAACGCCTTCGGTTATATATTGGGTCAAAATTTTTATATAAAAAACACCCAGTATTATAATCGTTAAAAATACACCGATGATTTTGGGCGCTGCGGCTATCGTTTGCTCCTGAACCTGAGTAACGGCCTGCAATATACCGACCACAAGCCCGACCGCCGCCGCAACGAGTACACAGGGCATTGAGATTAGAAGCATTGTCATAAAACCTTTTGCCATATATTCTATTAAAAGTTCCATCAGTTAAAACTCTCCACTAATCCTTTAACGATAAGGCTCCAGCCGTCAACGGCAACGAAAATCAGCAGCTTAAAGGGCAGGGAAACAATCGTCGGCGACAGCATAAACATACCCAAGGCAAGCAAGATGTTGGCAACGACCAAATCCAACACCGTAAAGGGAACATAAATTATAAAGCCGATTTCAAAAGCGGTTCTTAACTCGCTTAATATATAAGCGGGCGCAACTTCCCACAAAGTTAAATCTTCGGGGGTTTCGGGCATTTTTGTTCTTGTTTTTTCTATGAAAAAGACTAAATCTTCCTGCCTTGTTTGTTTGAGCATAAATTCTTTCAAAGGTTCAGAGCCCGCTTGAATTGCAAGTACGATATTGCCGTTTTCTTTATAGGGAACACTTCCCGCTTCATACATTCTTTGAAAAACAGGGCTCATTGTATAAAATGTCATAATTATGCAAAGCCCGATTAAGACCATAGCAGGCGGCACGGAGTTTGTGCCCATTGCGGTTTTCAACATTGAAAAAACTATCGCAAATCTTAAAAACGAGGTCATGCACATAAAAACAAACGGCAGAAACGAGAACAGCGTCATTACAAACAGAAGCTGCAATACGGGATTTAAATCTTTTAAAATTACATCCATTAATAATTTCCCCTTTTAGTTTGGTTTTTATCGGAAAGTTCCTTTAGAAGGCTTTTAATTACATATTTTTTATTTTTGGTCTCACGGTTAATATAAGGATTATTCGTTTCATCAAATTCGGAATCTTCTAACTTTTCATTTAAATATTTTTCAATTTGAAGTTCATTTTCTCTATATCCCGATTTTTCATTCAATTTTGATATTAAAGTTATCTTATCATTTGAAGAAGCAATTAAAAATTGCTCGTTGCGGCAGTTTATGACATAGAGGGTTTTTCTGTCCGGAAGCCTTAAGACATCCACGACTTTAAGCATTGAATTTTTTTTGCCGGGTGTTGAGGTTATTGTTTTTTTATAAACAACAAACCCTATAACAAGAACCCCTATCATAGCAAGCGTATATACAATAAAAGATGCAAGATACTGTATCATATCAACCTTTATTCTTCAAAATTCGAGTAGTCAAAATCATCTTTGGCCGGTTCCTGCGGCGCACCCTGAGCTTTCGGTGCGGGAGCGGGTCTTGCCCCTTGAGGTCTTGAAGGTGCAGGGGCGGGTTTTGGCGCCGGCCTCGGTCCTTGAGGCCTTGAGGGTGCGGGAGCGGGTCTTGCCCCTTGAGGTCTTGAAGGTGCAGGGGCGGGTTTTTGAGGATTATGCGAAGCACCCGCATTTTGCGCCCCGTTTGATGGAGCTTGAGGCTGCAGAGGCGGCTGATTTTTAATTTCGGAATCGGTTTCTTTTTCCTGTTTTTTACTTGCAAAAACTTCCGTAACCTTAACCCCGTATTTATCATTTATAATAACAAGTTCGCCTTTTGCAACCGTTTTATTTTCAACAAGAAGAGAAATCTCGTTATTCATAATGGGCCCTAAATCTATAACAAGCCCTTTTGATATCTGCTTAAGCTCGCCCAGGGTCATTTTAACCCTTTTAAATTCGGCGGACACTTCAATTTGAATATCATCCCACATACTTTTATTATCAGGCATATAATCTCCCTTTTCATTTTCAAATTCCGATTCATCATCATCCCTTTGAGCATCAATCATTATTGAAGGCTCCGGGTTAACTTTAAATTCTTTAACAACGGTCGGGGTTTTCAGAGTCATTGTCTTAATGTCGCTTGTTTCGAGAAGAAGAATGTCTTCCCTGTCCAGATTTTTTAAATCACTGAGCGAAATTTTGGAGCTCCCCGCTTCAATGTCAACGTATGCAACATTGTTTATAAAATCATCAAATTCAAAATTATTCTCCAGTTTTACTTTTTCGGGCTCAAGTCTGTTCAGGGGAATCGTAAGAGCAAGTTTACCCGCATTCATATCTTTATTTTTTATTAAAAAGACAAAATTGAGATTTGTTTTTATAAGAGGGTCTATTTTATCGACTTCGGTATCTTTTATTATGAGTTCATCCATACTTTTGATGATATGTTCAAAAAAGTTGTTCAGGATTGTCCTTTCAAGTTCGGTCAATTTTTCCAAATCAAAAACGGGATAGTTTGAGCCGAAAATATCATGAAAAATTATTCTGATAAAATCGGATGAAATTCTGAGAGTTATATGCTGTTTGTTTTTAATCGGAATCTGGCAGGTGTAAAACAATTCGCCTTTTAAAACGGGGTCATCTTTAATTGACTCGAAAGAATTGATTTCGTTCATCATCATATTGAAATTAATTTCCCAATATGATGATACGGCTTTTATGACCCTTGAAGCAATTTGGCTGTCAAACCAGTCGTATGTTATATTAAGATTTTCTTTATCCGATTTAATATCCTGCATTTTTCTTTCAACTAAAAGGTATATTTCCCCGTTTGTTCATTATACAGACTAAAGTCAATTAGGGCAAAATTATTAAGGGTTATGACATTTAACCCCGTTATTTATTAATATTATTTAATAAAAAGTCAGCTTTCACAAAAATTATTTTTAGACAGGCGCATAAAGTTTATGTATAATAATTTTATGCTCAAAGGAGATTTTTAATGCAAGAGGAAATGAAGAAACTTTCTACCGTGCAATTGCTGAATTTTTGTCTGGGATTTTTCGGACTTCAGTTTGCCTGGCAGATGAGGATTATTTTATCGGGACCGGTAACCGAATCTTTGGGTGCAAGTCCGTTTTTATTCGGTCTTATATGGCTGGCAGGCCCCGTTACGGGTATTGTGGTTCAACCGATTATAGGCGCATTATCCGATCATACTTATACTCCCATAGGAAGAAGGGTTCCGTATTTAATAGGCGGAGCAACACTTGCCGCCGTCGGACTTTTTGTGCTTCCAAACAGCGGAAATATTGCCGCAAATTTCGGTGAAAGCGCACCGAATTGGCTCGGGCTTTTAATTGCTGCGGTTATGATTTGGATAATAGATGCATGCGTCAATGCGGCACAAGGACCATACAGGGCTTTAATCCCCGATAATATGCCAAAAGAACAGCATTCTGTCGCAAATTCTTTCCTTTCTTTTGCAATAGGTCTGGGGTCGGTTATTGCGGCAGGCACCGCACCGTTTTTAAAATGGGCTTTTGACTATCAAATGTCAATTAAAGCACAGTTTTATATGGCGGGGCTGGCATTTTTTCTTGCGATGTTATGGACATGTTTAACCATAAAAGAAAGAAAAATGCCCAAAAAAGTTGAAGTTGTCGATATTGAAGAAAAAACACCTTCGTTTTTAGACAATGTAAAAGAATTCTTTAAAATGTCTCCCGAGGTCAGCAAGATTTGCCTTTTACAGTTTTTTGCCTGGATCGGTTTAATGAGCATGATGATATTTTTTACCCAATATTCGGTGCACACGATTTTTAATGTCCCCGACCTTGCAAATGTTCCCGATTATATTAAAACAACTTATGAAGCGGCCAATATTGAAGGACAAAATTATTCTTCCGTCTGTTTTGCGGTTTTCAACCTGATATGTTTTCTTGTGGCGCTTCCGATAGGTAAAATTGCGGCAAAATACGGCAACAGAAATATTCATGTGATTTCTTTAATAAGCATGGCTATTGCTTATTTTATAATGGCAAATTCAACGGACAAATATCTTGTTATGTTTGCAATGGGTTTAGCGGGTATCGGCTGGTCAAGCACACTTGCGCTGCCTTTTGCAATGCTTTCAAAATACATTAAACCCGGAACCGAAGGATCTATTATGGGTGTCTTTAACATATTCATTGCAGCACCGCAGGTTCTTGTATGCACATTGCTTGCAAAATTTATAGATTCGGCAAAAATAAGTTTAGATGACGGGCTTGTTAATAATCATTGGGAATATGCCTTTACGGTCGGTGCCGTTATGCTTCTGCTTTCGGCGTTGACCACCTGTTTTGTAAAAGAAAAATAAAATTAATAACAGCTGTATAAAAGAAAAAACCGTAAATTTGATTTACGGCTTTTATTGTTTTTACCTCTTTTACTCGTCTATACAAGATGAAATTATATGATCAATTTTTGCCTGAATCAAATCCATCTTGTCTTCAATATTATCCATACGGCTCATTATATTTTCCTGTTTTTTGGTTGTGTCATAGAATAAATCAATAAATTCTTTGACATCAAAAGTATCCGTTTGTTTTTGAGAAAGCGTTTCGATTTTATTTATCAAATCTTCAATTTTTGTTTCCTGTGTTCTGTATTTTTTATAAATGCTCATTATCGCTTCTTCAAGCTTTTGCGGCATTGCCTGATTTTTTTCGGATTGGATAAGCCTTGTTTTCAAGTCCTCCATTTTGATTTTTTCCGATTTTTCAATTTTGGCCGCCAGCACATCTATTTTTGCCGTTGTATTTTTAAGCCAGGAATCAAAACGCATAATATCGGCGCCTATTACTCTTGAAATTTTGGCGTTTTCAAGATTGATGTTTTTCAATTCGACAAGCCTTGATGCGAATTCTTTAAAATTGCTTAATTTATTGTATTTTTCAAGGCTCAGCCTTATTTTTGCAATATCGGATTCTATATCGGATAAAGTATAAGTTTCTTCGTTTTCATCATCATCGTCTGTTTTTACAAGCACGGACTCTATTTTTTGAATTTTGTCCCTGAAATCTTTTGTTATGTCTTTAATAGTCGAATCTGCTCTCAGTTTGAGTTCATCTTTTAAGATTTCATTGTTTCTGGTCATAATGTCATAGACTTTATCGTCTATCATTTTTTGAACATCAAGCATTTTTGATTCAAAATCCGATTTTAATTGTTCTATTGCAGAATCAATTTTTTCATCCATGGATTTTTTATATTCGTTTCCGCTTGTATTTATTATTTCCGATGTTTTGGAATCAATTTTTGAGATACTGTCATCCATTAAAACTTCAATTGAGGAAATCTTATTCTGAATTTTTTGCTCCAGCATTGTGCCAAAGCTGACCAGAGAATCTGAATCCTGCTCTGTTTTAGCAATTTGGTTATCTATTGAAGATTTGACTTCGGCAATTTCTTCTCTCAATTGCTCTAAAATTCGGTTTGCACCTGTATTTAGTTCGGTTTTTATTTCTTCTATTTTGGATTTTATTTCGTTATTGCCGTCTGCAGAAGTGTTCAAAATGCCGTCAATATGATTTTTAAACGATTTATTAAGCTCGTCCAATCTGCCGTTTGTATTATCCAGAGCGGATGATAAAGTATTTGAAAATTCATCGGTTTTGATTTGAACGGAATCTTTAATTTCATCCATTCTTGCTTTTGTCATATTGGCATCCGATAAAATTGAAGATACCGCATTTGTTATTTCATTAACTTTAGAATCAAGAGTTTCGTTTAACTCGTTAAGTTTGTATGCCGCATCATCCTTGCTTGAGATGAGCGAAGCAACTTCATTTGATATGTCGTTAATTTTATTTTGAACGGTTTCATTTATATCATCCAGCTTATTTTTATCCGTTTCAAAAGCAGAAGATATTAAATCTTTTAAATTGTCAATTTCGTTTTTAATGCAGTCCGTTATTTCGTTTGAAATATCCTGACCAAAAGCGGTATTATTTGATGAAGCTTCCGAGAGCTCATTTATCTTGGATTGGATTATATAGACCGCTTCATCGATTTTATTTTCAAACGATTCAACGCTGAGCCTTGTTTCTTCGGACATTTCATCAATTTTAGAATTGATAGAACCCGTTAATTTTTCTGTTTTATTTTCGGTTTCAGCCTCAACTTTGGACATTAAAAATTCGGCAAGGTTATCAAGTTTATTTTGAATGTCTGCCTTTAGAGAATCAAATTCATCTTTTGCCGTATCCGAATTTTTTGCTGCCTGATAATATTCGTTTAATTTTAAAAGAATGGCATTTGAATTTGTTTCAATGTTATTTATAATTGCATTTAACTTTTCATTTGAATTTTGTTCAATCGTTTCTTTAACGCTTGAAATATTTTCACCTATATGCAAATTAACAATATCATCGATTTTTCCCTGAAGTTCGGTTGCTTTTTCATTTTGGGACGATGTCAGAGAATCAATTATTGAATTTTTGATTTCTTCAAGCTTTTCTTCTTTTACGGTATCGTTCAATATTATTGAAGCAAGAGCATTTTTGGATTCTTCAAGGTTGGTTTTGACTGCATTATTTACAATATCGATAACCGCAGGGTCAACATTGTTTGAAGCGGCAATCATTTTTGATTCAATCGAATCCAAAAAAGCCCGGATGGTTTCTTGTTCCAAAGATAACTTTTCAAGAATCTTTTGTTCAAGCCCCGATACCGCCTGAATTACATCGCCGTTATTTTCTTTTTGCAGATTGGAAAAATCCATAAATCCGTTTTGGATTTTTTGTTTTGTTTCTTCAAAATCGTTTGAGAGATTATCAGATAAAGTTCTTATATCCTCTTTAATATCGGATATTATTTCTTTGTTTTCGATATTCGACTTAATGTAACCGGTGTTATCAAGAATTTCGCTTATGTTTTCGGTCAGTGTTTTTATAAGATTAATTCTTGCTTCAGAGTTATCTCTTGCGGAAATTATCTGTGCAAATCTGGTTATAAGTTCCTTTTTGGAAACTTCCGATTTTTCATCCAGAGAATTTGAAAATTCTTCCATTTCCTGTTTTAAAAGGTTTCCTATTTCAATTTGCGCTTCATTCAGAGAAGTTTTAATTATGCCGCTTAAAAGAGCATATTGCGAATTATTGGTCTGCTCGATAACTTCCGTTATCGAATTTTTCACTTCTTTTTTGATGTTATCGAGGTTTTCAATCAAATGCGCCTGCAATTTTTCATCGTTTGATTGCGAAACTTCTTCAATCAAAGCTTCAAGCGCGGAGATTTTTTCGGTTAAGCGTATTTCAAATTCGTCAAAAACAGAAATGAATGATTGCTGAACTGCTTCCTGTTTGGATGAATCCTGCATTGAAATTTTGAGTGAAGAAATATTTGAAGCAATGTTATTGTATGATTCATTTATTCCTTCTTTAACGGATTTAATATTTTCAAGGTTATTTGAGAGAATATCCTGTTTTAAAATTTCAATTGATTCTTCTAATCTTCCCGATGAAATTGTTTTTGTAATTTCCCCGACAAGTTCAATTTGTTCTTTGATTTCATTGAGTTTTTCGTTATCAATCGCTTCAAATTTAATTTCAAGAGAATTAATCGATTCTTTGAGTATATTTATGCCGTCCTTTATTTCTTCCGTGCTTATATCGTCTTTATTGTTTTCGATTTTTCCTTCAAGGAAATTTATTCCGTTATTAATAACGCCTATTGCATTTTCAATATTTAAGCTCTGGGCTTCCATTGCATCTTTAAATTTATCCGAGGCGGAATTAATGTTTTCGTTTAAAATATTTGATAACCGTTCAAAAGCGGAATTTAAGGCAGCGGTTGAATCCGAAATACTTGTTTCTATATGGCGGATATTTTCATTAACATTATTCAAAAGCGCATCAACGTTAATTTCATTTTCCGGAGTTTCGTATAATTTGTTTGTAACCGAATGCAGGTGTTCATTTATGGAATTAAGGGAATTTTCCATTTCGCTCTTAATTTCATTTATTGATTGAATTGTGTTTAAATCAAGACCGTTCATTGTATCTTGAAGAGAAGTTAAAACATTCTCTATATTTTCCCTTGTTTCGTTTAAACTGTCCGTTATGCTCAAATTGGAAGATTTAACCGTATCGTTTATCAAAGCGGGCAAATTATTGATTTCCGACTTTATTTCATCCGCAATATTTATTGTTTCTTTGTTTGAAGAATGAATATTCTCATAAACAATGCCGTTAATGTTTTCAATATTTGTTCTTAATTCTTCAAGAGCATTAAGGACGGATAAATTTGAAGAATTTATCGCCCCGCTTATTGAATCGGATAAATTATTAAAATCCGATTTAACATTTGAGATAATTTCACCGTTTGATAAATTAAGGCTGTTAATGCCTTCTTTTATGTCGCTTATGGATGCTTCAAGGTTTGAATCGTTTACGGGAAGGTTTATTCTTTCTATTACTTCATTTAATTTAAGATTGATTTCATTTATCAAATGTTTGATTTCGTCGTTTTTTAAAGATTCGCCCGCCAAATCGTATATGGCTTTGAGCGCCTCTTTAATATCATTTTTAAGTGTTTCGTCTTCGTTGATTTTATCCGAATTCAATCTGAAATTTTCTTCGATTCTGTTTTTGATATCCGATAAAAGATAATCAAGGTTTTTAACCGTAACAAGATCTTCTTCAATGTTATCTATAAAGTTTAATTTATCTTTAATTGCGGTTATATCGGAAGAAAGATTTTGGGAATTAAGAGTTTCTTTTAAGACATCAATTTTTTCTTCAACGGAAGAAAAATCAAGCTTACCGTTTAAGATATCAAGCGCAGAATAAAGATTATCAAGATTGGATGATTCGCTTATCGTATCAAGTTTTGATAAAATTTCGTCGGATTTTGCTTTTGATAAAACCATATCAAGCTTGCCGTTTATAAGGTTAATTGCTTCATCTTTATTCAACATTGCAAGCTGCTGCTTAATCGGCTCAAAATCAAGCGATTGTTTAATCTGGTCAACCTGCATAATTAAAGAATCGATATCAAATCCGTTTCTTAAGTTTTCAATATTATGGGCAAGCTGCATAATGCCGTCGCTGTTATTTAATGACGTAAGTTCGGACATTAAATTTGAAAGTTCGCCTTTAATTGAATTAACAATTGTTATTGCATTGTTATGGCCGAGTTTTTCAAAATCGGCTTTGATTTCGTTTGTTTTTGAATTTAAACCGTCGGTTACAATGCTGTTTATTTTCTGCAGTTCCCCCTGCATGTTTGAAATCGTTTCGTTTGTATCAATTGCGGCATTTACCATTGAATTTGAAATCTTATCAAACTGAACATCCATTGAAGCGATAACATCGTTCAATTGAGTATTAATTGCGCTGTAGACGCCGTCTTTAAATTCGGCAATCGAAGTATAGAGCCTTATTATATCTTCGTTGACGCCGGAATCGGAACCGAGTTTCAGCCCTTCAAGTTTACTTATAATATTATTCAGCTGCCCCTGAAAAACATTTCTTATGTCGGAATTTTCAGAATCTTCAAATTTGCGTCTGAATTCGTTTAAGAAATCGCCGAGAGCGTTAATTCTGTCTACAATAATTTCAAGATCGGCTTTTGATGCGGTATCAATAACGAGCTTATTCAATTGATTAAACATGGTTTGAATTTGTTCAAATCTATCCGTATTTTGAGCGGATGAAGACTGTTTAATCAAGTTTTTGATTTCTTCCTGTTTGTCGTTGACCGCATTCATCGCCGACACAAGAACATTTTGGTTGCCTTCAATCGATTCTATATAGTATCTGATTCTCTGTAATTCGTCTCTTGAAGCAGAGGATTCTACTTTTCTCAAAAACTCTTCAAAATTGTTATTCAAAACTTCAACAATGCCGTCATAAGATTTTGAAATTGAAACGATTTCATCACTTAATTTTGAAATCTGCCCCGATGAGGATAAATTTTTAAAAGAATCAAACGATTTTAAAAGTCCGTCGGTTTGAATTTCCTGACTGTTCATTTTGGAATGAAGCGCTTCAATGTCATTTAAAATTCTTGTGATTTCACCTTCAAGCTTAGGGTTTTGAACATTTTTTTCAACCGAAGCCACAAACTCTTCAAAAATATCAAGGCGTTTTTTAATATCGTCATGTTTTCTGTTTAAAACATCAATTAAAGATTCCGACATTGAATTTGTCAATTTGTCGATATTTTCTTCCGTCGTATCTTCAACTTTTTGAATGAGGCTGTTTAGAATATTATTCATATCGGATGCGCTTATAAACGGTTTATCCGATAAATCTTTTATAACGTCGGTTAACTTTTCTACCCTTGATTCTAAATTTTCATTCATGCTCATAACGACTCAAACCCTATTTTAATTGTTCATCCCTTGTGTTTATTATTTTTATTGTACTTTAAAAACGCGTTTTTGACGATTTTTTATGTAGTTTCTTTACAAGAATTGACAAGCGCTTTTACCATCTTTAAATCTTCAAGCATTAAATCTCTGGGCGACCCCTTTTGCATTGAATGCTGTCTTAAAAGATAAGAAGGGTGAAAAATCGGAACAAGCTTAATGCCGTTTAAATCAAAAACTTGTCCTCTTGCTTTTGAAATCGTCAATTTTTTATCTTTAATAAAACTCTCCATGGCGGTTGCCCCGCAAAGAATTATAACTTTGGGTTTTACCATATCAATCTGTTTTTTTAAATTATCCTCGCAGGCAATTTTTTCTTCTTTTGTAGGTTTTCTGTTTTCGGGCGGGCGGCATTTAACCGTATTTGCTATATACAAATCTTTTTTTCTGTCCAAACCGGCTTTAATTAAAAATTCGTTCAGCAATTTTCCCGCACGCCCCACAAAAGGAATGCCCGTTTTATCTTCATCGGCGCCGGGGGCTTCGCCTATAAGCATAATGTCGGCAGAAACCGAGCCGTCTGAGATTACGACATTGGTTCTTGTACAATGAAGAGGACATTTTGTGCAGTTTTTAAGTTTTTCTCTCAAGTTATCCATTAATAATTTTTATATTCCTTTTCAAACCCGAATAATGAGCTTACCGACTGATCATCATGGATTCTTGAAATTGCTTCGCCAAGCAATGGCGCCACCGACAGCTGGGTAATTTTTTCGGGAATGTATTCAGACGAGCTCAAAGGAATTGTATTTGTTACGATTACTTCTTTTATCGGAGCATCGTTTAATCTTTGAAGCGCAGGGCCTGAAAATACGGGGTGAACCGCACAAACATAAACTTCTTTTGCGCCTTCTTTAATTAAAAGCTTGCTTGCTTCGCAGATTGTGCCTGCGGTATCTATCATATCGTCAAACATTACGCATATTTTACCTTTAACATCGCCTATAACATGGTCTGCCACGGCAACGTTATGCTGGGTTCTTCTTTTGTCTATTATTGCAAGAGGGCATGACAGTTGTTTTGCAAACGCTCTTGTTCTTTGAACGCCGCCCGTGTCGGGGGAAACCGCAACAAGTTCTTCGTGGTTTAAATTCAATTTTTTAATATAGTCAACAATAATATTTGTTGCATAGATATGATCTACAAGAATATTAAAAAATCCTTGAATTTGACCCGTGTGAAGATCCATTGCAAGAACTCTGTTTGCGCCCGCAGTCGTTAAAAGGTCCGCAACAAGTTTTGCGGTAATCGCTTCACGGCCGGATGTTTTTCTGTCCTGTCTTGCATAGCCGTAATAAGGTATAACGGCGGTTATTGTTTTTGCCGATGCTCTTTTAAAAGCGTCAATTATAATTAAAAGTTCCACCAGATTTTCATTAACGGGGTTGCATAAAGGCTGAACCACGAAAACATCATCACCCCTTATTGAATCTTGAATTTGAACATAAATTTCGCCGTCCGAGAAATTTTTAATTATCATAGGTCCGACACTTGTACCTAAATATTTTGCTATTTCTTCGGCTAAAACGGTATTGGAGCGGCCGGAGAAAAGTTTTATATCATGGGTGGGTAAAACGTTTTGTTGTCTTTCTAAAACAGTTTCCACACATTCTTTCATTTTCTTCTCCTTTTTTTATTTTATGTAATTCTTAATTTCTTTTTTGGGGCTTCTTGTTACCGCAAGTGCGTTATTTTCAACATCTGTCGTTATAACGGACCCTGCTCCTATAAAAGATTTTTCGCCCAGTTTCACGGGCGCAACCAAAACAACGTTTGAACCTATAGATACATTGTTTTCAATTGTCGTTTTTGATTTTGTTTTTGTTCTTGAATCATAATTTGCGGTTATGGTGCCTGCGCCTATGTTGACATGTTCGCCTACAAAGCTGTCGCCTACATAACTTAAGTGGCAGATATTTGTATGAGATTTAACCGTTGCTTTTTTGAGTTCGACAAAATTCCCGATTTTAACATAATCTTCAATAACGCAATCGCCTCTTAAATGAGAAAAGGGACCTATTTTACAATTTTTGCCGATTTTATTTTTACCTTCAATCACAACGGAAGGCAAAATAACGGTATCGGGTTCAATTTCGGTTTCGGGAGATATATATGTCGTATCCGGGTCAACTATCGTAACGCCCGAATCCATAAGTTCATCAAGTTTTCTCATTTTCATTATTTTTGTCGCTTCGGCAAGCTGTTTTTTGGAATTTATGCCGAGTATTTCATCACCTGATTGTAGAACGTACGGGAAAACTTTTTTTGAACTTTCAATTCCCCATTTTATTAAATCCGTTAAATAATATTCATTCTGGCTGTTATAGTTTTTAATTTCAAAAAGCCCGCCTGACACGGTTTTCCAGTTAAAACAATAAATGCCCGCATTAATTTCTTTTATTTTTTTTGTTTCAATGTCCGCATCTTTTTCTTCTATGATTGCTTTTATATTATTATTTCCGTCTCTTACAATTCTTCCGTATCCGAAAGGATTATCAAACAATGCAGACATAACCGTTATGTCTGCATTGTTTTCGTTATGAAATTTTACAAAATCAAACAGCGTTTCGCCCGTAATAAGAGGGGTGTCCCCGCACAAAACAAGAAGAGTTCCTTCATACCCTTTCAATTTATCCGCTGCAGACATGAGAGCATGTGCGGTACCCAGCTGTTTTTCCTGCAATGCGCATACGGCATAATCACCGTATGCGGCGGATATGTATTTTTCGACCTTATCGGCGCCATGACCCGTTACCACAATATTTTCTTTTGAGCCCGATAATATTGCACTGTCTAAAACACGCCCTAAAATGGGTTTAGAGAATATTTCATGGAGAACTTTAGGCGTATCCGACTTCATTCTCGTTCCCTTGCCCGCAGCGAGGATAACGGTTTTTAAATCTTTTATCATTCTGCTATTAACCCTTTATTTTGGGATTTTCCCATGAAAAATATGATAATAAAAGGTTAAATTACAAATTATTAAGTTTATCAAAAGCAGACTTCAGCAAAAGGTTATCGGGATATGTTTCAAGCCCGGTTTCTAAAACTTTTTTGGCACCGGCATAATTTTTTCTGTCGTATAAAAGCTGGCTTAATTCAAGAAATTCTTCGGGGGTTTTAGGGTCAAGAGAAGTAATTTTGCTTACAAGTTTTTCGTATTCTTCTTTATTGTTCATACTTTTATGCGTAAGAGCAAGATTGTTTAAATATATAAGGCTTTTTGGGTTTAATTCGTAAGCTTTTTTAAAATAGTTAAGGGCATTTTCAAAATTTCTTCTTTTGTAATTTGCAAGTCCGAGATAGTTATAACATTCGGAATTTATATTCTCATCCTGCCCTATTGCATATTCAAGAGCATTAACGGATTTCAGGTAATCGTTTTTATATAAATATATCTTTCCAAGCTCCAGATAATATAAATTTTCATCGGGCTTAATTTCAATCGCATTTAAAATATTTTTGAGC
>DVJH01000175.1 GCA_018710795.1 Candidatus Galligastranaerophilus gallistercoris
GAATTTGCACATAAGATAAGGAAGAAGCGACAGGGAATAAAAAAGCGAAAAAATAAGCACGATAAAAATTACTTTAAAAAGATTTGATGCATATTCACCTACGGTGCTTTCCGCAAGAAATACGGGCAAAAACGCCAATGAAGTTGTCAGGGTAACTATTATAAGTGGAGTTTGAAATTTATATGCGGTATTTATTATATGTTTTTTGATTTCTTCTTTTGTATTTAATTTTTTGCTTAAAATCCCCTGTGCCATTACTATCGAATTGTCTACAAGAATGCCCAAAGATATGATAAGCGCCGAGAGCGATATTTTATCAAGGCCGATGTTAAAAATTTTCATTACAAAAAACGTTGAAGTTATTGTTGCAAAAATAATAAAACCCGTAATCAGACCCGATTTCAGCCCCAGTATAAAAAACACGATAAAAATCACGCTTATGATACTTTCCATGAGGCTTGAGGTGAATTTGCCGATTAGTTTTTTTACATATTCGCTCTGAAGCTGCATTATTTCTATTTTTGCGTTTTTATACTTTGTTTTTAATTCGTTTGTTTTGTCTTGAATTTCCTTCCCCCATTGAATTATATTGCCGTTTTCTTTGAGCGTTATTCCGATTAAAAGGCAATCTTCGCCGTTTGATTTTATTTGTTTTGTTTTTGGTTTTTTGGTTGTTTTTATTATTTTAAATATGTTTTTTGCTTCAATCACGGAATTTGAAATTTTTATAAGGGAGTTTTGAATATCTTCAATCGTGTTAAATTTGAATTCGGGGTTAATTTCAAGGTTTATTTTGTCGGTTGTTATTTTCCCGCCGCCCTGATATGTATTTATGTTATTAAACATATTCATTATTTCATCGGGCGTCAGTTTTAAATTATTAATGTTTGTCCAGTCGAAATATATATATGCCGTTTCGTTTTGTCTGCCGAAAATTTCAACCTTTCCCGCGGTATTTAGTTTTTGATATTCGTCTTTTATATTGTCCGTTAAATCAAACAGTTCTTCATAAGGTGCGTTTTTCTTTGAAACTGCAATAAGTGCTCCGAAAACATCTCCGTATTCGTCGTTGATTTCGGGGGTAAAATTTTTATCGAGCGAAAATTTTGCGCTTTCGGTTTTTCTTCTTAATCTGTCCCAAATCGGGCGAATATTTTTGTAGTTTTCGTATAAATCAGCATATATTATACTTAAACCGTCAATTGATTCCGATCTTATATCTTCAATTTCTTCCATTTTTTCTATATAATTTTCAATTTGCCTTGTTACGTATAAATCGGTTTTGACGGCATTTAATTTTTCCGTGTTTGTAATTATACTTGCGGTTCTTATTTTAAATCCGGGGTCTTCGTTTCTGTTTAATTCGCTATAGCTTTTAATTCCGCATATAATAAAAACTGCGGTCAGCATAATCAAAAGTGCGGAGTTTTTCATAAAATAATTTGAGATATTAATCATTTTTGATAAATACCTCAATATTATCCATAAGCTTTATTGTTCCCTCGGTTATTATAAGTTCGTTTTCTTTAATTCCGCATTTGATTTCAATTTTGTCTCTTTCATATATTCCGCCCGTTTGAACCTCTCTTTTTCTTGCCGTTCCTTTGTTTTGCTCCAAATTTTCAAGAATATAAACATAATTTTTGTCGTTTTCTTTTATGACGCATTCAACGGGTATGAAGATACCCTTTTTTTCTTTTTCTTTTAAAATTGCTTTTACGCTCATTCCGTCAAGAAGCTCGTTTGCTTTATTTTCAATTCTTACCGTTACTTTATATGAGCCGGAATTTATGCTTGAATTTACTTTTTTTCTTACAAACCCTTTGTATGATTTATTTTTAATTGCTTCCGTTCTTATAATTACTGCATCGTTTTTGTTTATTAAATTAATTTTATTTTGCGGGACAAAAATTCTTGCGTCCGTATATCCTTCATCTTGAAATAAAATTACCGTTTCGCCCGCATTTATGTATTCGAGATTATCTTTAAGCGTTTTGATTATGTATCCGTTTTTCGGGGCGTATAGCCTTGTGTAATCCTTTTTTTCTTTTGCAATTTTTTGTGAATCTTTAATGATTTCAATTTGGTTTTTTGCACTCTTTAAGTCTGTTTGCGCCCCTTCCCAATCATTATAGGAAATTCCGCCCGCTTTATAGAGCTTTGATATCCTTTCATAATAGCTTTTTGCTCTTTTATATTTTACGATTGCATCGTTAAGTTCAAATTCGCTTTTTGAAAGGTTCAAATCATATTCTTTTGTGTCAAGCTTTGCAAGGAGCGCCCCCTTTTTTACGTAATCTCCTTCTATAGCATAAAACCCGTTTATCATTCCCGATAAATTAAACGACAACTCAATATCTCCGCCGCTTTCAATGTAGCCTGAGTATTCAGACATTTCTTTCACGGCTGTATATTTTACCTTTTCGTATTTTACGTAAGGTGTTTGGGCGGGGTCTTTTTCTTTTGTACATCCGCCGATAATAAGTGCGGATATTAACAGGATAATTATTTTTTTCATAGAAAAGATTATTTTATTTGAAGCTTTCAAATTTTTATACCCTCTTTTCGGGCTAAGCCGCAATTTTTTATTTATGTGTATTTTCGGGTATATGAAGTTTCTTTTAAACAAAGTTAAAATTTTTTGGAAATTCAAAATGAGGAGTAATTTTTATGAATGAAAACGACAAAGAAACACTAAAACATTTCGGCATTATCATGCTTGCCGCTCTTGCAGGCGGCATTCTCGGCGCATTAATCGTAATGAGCCACCATTCTTTTAAGGCGCAAAAGCATATTCACATCTATGCTCCGCCAATGCTTATTAACAGAGCGGAGCGTGATTTTACAAACCTTGAAAAGGATTTTGACAAATTTACGAAAAGACTTTTAAAAAGATTAAAACATCCGGAATTTGACGAAGAATATATTGAAGAGGATTATATAATCATTCCAAAAAAGACAATAGAAAATCTTTCGGGAAAAAATAACAATCTTGAACCGTTCAGAGGTCCAAAACCCCCGAAGACAAGAGAAAATTAACCTAAATTTTGCCCGCATAATATGCGGGCAAAATTAATTATTTCCAATCCGGATAGTAATAAATCGTTATTTTATCTTTCGGGGTTATTTTAGCGTGTCCGCCCTTAATGAAATTTGTAAGCGAGCCTGTCGGCGGAAGAAGCGTTAATGCCCATTTTAGAGGGTATACGAGCCAGGCTCTGTTATGGCCGCTTTTTAGATATCTTGCAATCATTTTATCGTTATCCAGATTCGGATTTTCAAAGTTATCAATAACAATTGCATAAGGCGTTCCGTTTATTCCGCTTTTTATTATGTTTGTTATTTCCGCTTCAACGGTGTCATTTCTTTTTAAAATAATTTTGCCGTTTGAAACCACGTCATATTTTACGAGAAAAGCCAGTTTTTCGCCTTCATAAAGGTTTTTATCCTTTGTTGAAATTTGTTTTGTGATTTGCAATTCAATCGGGATTTTTTTTGTTCCGGTGTAATCGTATTTTGTATGAATGTACTGCTGTTCAACATTATTTTTATCTATTAAATCAACCAGAAAATCGTTTATGACAACTTTTGCATGCGCGCAGGATGCCGTAAAGACGAATAAAATGAAAACAACCAAGATTTTTGCGGCATTATTCATAATCGACCCTGCCTTTATCTTTTGTTTTGATTTTGACTTCGAGTTTTCTCCTGTTTTCTATCGAACTTAAAAGAAAATGCTGATAATATTCATTGTCGATATATGTATTGTTTACAAGATAACAGGGATATTTAAAATAAATGTGTTCATATATATGCATAAGTCTTTTTGAAGTTAAATTGTGCGATGATATTGCATCCTGCTTTTTTTGCGGGGCGGATTTAACAATATAAGTTATAAGCCCCAGAGGGTTATATCCTGCCGTTACCATATAATCTACAGCTCTTTTATCCGCAACGAGTTCATATTTTTTGGGAGACATTTTAACCTGCAGAGCGCTTATAATTCCGCCGATTGAGCCGTCATAAGTTCTCATTGAAAGGGAAACTTCTCTTGCAAGGAGCGCTGCCAGCTCATCATCCGATTGGGCATGGATTAAGTCTTTATCGTATACGATTACTTCTCTTTTAACCCAGGTCATTTTTTCTTTAACGATGTTTCTTTTTTTGTTGTGCGAAAAAACTATTATTTTATCAAGCTTGTTTGCATTTAAAAGTTTAAAACCGGTTTCATCTATTGTCTGTTGAACATTTGCGGCTTTTTGAAAATTCCAGTACGGTTCTTTATCGTCTGCAAAAGCTCCCGTACACCCCAAAAATAAAGCCAGACATAAAGCAAAAAGTTTTTTTATCATTTTTCATACCCCATTTTCATAATTATCATAAAATCCCGTTATGCACAATCTTTATTTTATTTCGGGTAAACAGGGGGTTTTACAATTTTGTTTGTCTGTATTAAAATACATTGCAATAAGGAGGATTACTTATGCAAACATACGGTATTGAAAAATTGGGTATAATCGGACCCAAAGCCGTTTATCGCAATTTGAGCCCTGCTCAACTGACCGAAGCGGCACTCAGAAGAGAAGAAGGAAAATTAAGCTCAACGGGAGCTTTGGTTGTAACAACCGGTAAATACACCGGACGTTCGCCTAAAGACAAATTTATCGTTGATACGGATACAATCCACAACGAAATCGCATGGGGTAAAGTTAACCGCCCCATAAGCCGTGAAAAATTTAACTCTATTAAAGGTAAAATGGCTGCTTACCTTCAAAACAGAGAAGTGTTTATTTTTGACGGATTTGCAGGCGCAGACAAAAAATATACGCAAAAATTCCGCATAATAAATGAACTTGCAAGCCAGAATTTATTTATTCACCAATTATTAATCAGACCCACCGAAGAAGAATTGGCAAATTACGGCGAACCTGATTATACAATTCTTTGCGCCCCCGGATTCAAATGTGATCCCGAAGTTGATGGTGTAAATTCGGAAGCTTGCATTGCAATCGATTATGAAGCGCATGAAATTATTATTTGCGGTTCGCAGTATGCGGGTGAAATTAAAAAATCCGTATTCTCGACAATGAACTATGTCATGACAAAGAAAAATGTTCTTCCGATGCACTGCAGCGCAAATATGGATCCCGATACCCATGAAACGGCTGTTTTCTTCGGTCTTTCAGGTACCGGTAAAACCACATTATCAGCTGATCCTAACAGAAAATTAATCGGTGATGATGAACACGGCTGGTCGCCTGATGGTATTTTCAACTTTGAAGGCGGCTGCTATGCAAAATGTATTAACTTATCAAAAGAACATGAACCCGAAATCTATAATGCAATTAAATTCGGCTCGCTTGTTGAAAACGTTATTATGGACGAAAACACAAGAGAATTTGATTTTAATGACGGTTCATTAACGGAAAATACACGTGTAGGATATCCCATCAACTATATTGACAATGCCGAAATTCCTTCGGTAGGCGGAATTCCTAAAGTCGTTATTTTCTTAACGGCTGATGCTTTCGGTGTTTTGCCTCCCATTTCAAGATTGGATAAAAACGCTGCAATGTACCATTTTGTAACAGGCTTTACATCAAAACTCGCAGGCACCGAAAGAGGCGTAACAGAACCTCAGCCGACATTCTCGACATTGTTCGGCGAACCTTTCATGCCGATGGATGCATCCGTGTATGCTAAAATGCTCGGCGATAAACTTGAACAGTACGGAACAAAAGTTTATCTCGTAAATACGGGCTGGGCAGGCGGTTCTGCCGCATCGGGCGCAAAACGTATGAAACTTTCATATACAAGAGCAATGGTTACGGCTGCCCTGAACGGTTCATTCGATAACGTTGAATTTAAACATCATGATATCTTTAACGTTGATTATCCGACATCTTGCCCCAATGTTCCCGATGAACAATTGGATGCAAGAGGATTATGGGCAGATAAAAATGCATACGACGAACAGGCAAATAAACTTGCTCAGATGTTTGCAGATAACTTTGCTTCAAAATATCCCAATATGCCTTCAGAAATCGTTAACGCAGGCCCTAAACCGGTTGCTGCCGTTAAATAGTATTGAGGCTGATAACAATTTAAGCGCTCTTAATTTTAAGGGCGCTTATTTTTTTGTATTAACGCATAAAAAAATAACCCTTGAAGGGTTATTTTTTTTAAATGGAGCGGGAGACGAGGATCGAACTCGCGACATCTTCCTTGGCAAGGAAGCATTCTACCACTGAATTACTCCCGCA
>DVJH01000176.1 GCA_018710795.1 Candidatus Galligastranaerophilus gallistercoris
ACAAACAAACAATGGTCGATGTTGATTTGGTTGCCGTAACGGGAAATGTGGGAGAATTCAGAGGGGGAATTACTCTGGCGGAAAATCTTCCAAATAACGATAAACTCTCAATCAAAATGGGCGGCGGAAGAAGAAACGTTTACCACAGACAAATAAGAACGGCAGATCCCGTTAAGCTTCAAAAAAGGCTTGATAAAATTTTAGATAAATCACAGCATAAATACTATCTTGATGAGGCGGATCACTGGTTTACAATCGGGCATGAAAACGCCCATTCTTTAGGCCCCAACAAAGGAACGGAAGCTTTGGGCAAATATACAAGCATAATTGAAGAAAATAAAGCCGATATGGGCTCGCTTGCTTTTGTTGATTTGCTGCATGAGCTCGGGTACTATACAAAAGAACAAAGAAAACAAATTATAGTAACTTTTATTGCCGATTGTTTCTTAAAATCAAAACCCGAATTATCGCAAGCCCACAGGGTAAGAACCGTTATGCAGAATTATTTTCTTTTTAGGGAAGGCGCATACAATCTTACGAGCGACAATAAAATCTTTGTAAATATTGATAAGGTTGTTCCCGCCGCAAAGAAAATGTTAAATACGATAATAAGAATTCAAATGTCAAAAAGATTTTCGGAAGGCGAAAAATACGTTAAAGAAAACTTTATCTGGACAAATGAAATGGAAATTATTGCAAATAAATTAAAAGAAGTGAATAAAACCCTAAACGGCACGGTAGTTTCAACTCTGGCGGAAAAACTTTTAAAAGATTAATCAATCATTTGGTTGAGCGCAATTAAAAAACATTAAGAGTATAATTATATCTATGTTAGAAACAATACCTAAAGCCGTCAACAAAGTTTTTATGGGAAATTTTATAAAAAGAATTTCCCAATATCTGCATGATTGCATAAGAGAAGAAGTTCAAAGCTCAACATTCAGAAATCTTAAAGGTGATAAAGAAAATAAATGGGTCTTTTTGGAAGGAGAAGAAGAACTTTTTTCAAACTATGATAACCCGCTTATTCTGAAAGGCGATAACCCCTATCTGACGGAATTGATGATTCAGGCGGAAGTCAGCCAGAAAGAAAAATATCTTTTATACGGATATCTCTTTTTAATAGGAAAAAACGGCAGGGCAAAGAAAAATAACGAATTTTTAACGCCGATTTTATATTCCCCCTGTAAAATCGAACGTGAAGGAAAAAATTTAAAATTATCGATTCAGGAAGAAACATTATCTTTAAACACGGGTGCCCTTGCGCAATTAATGAAAAAAGATGACGAAGATGAAATTGATGCAATGCTTCAAGGGCTGATTGACGTTGTTCCCGAACTGCCATTAAATGAAGAAAAACTTGAAATCTTCTTATCAACATTGAAATCTTTAATCCCCGATGTTGAAATTGAAACAACCGAATCAATAAACGAACAATTGCACCAGAACGATGAAGATTTTTATTCAACAACAATTGAAAATATTGACGAATTTAATTTTGAAGAACTGGATTCAATTGATGTTATAAAACAAAAACCTAAAGTCAACCTTGATAAATTAATTTTAAAAAGGCTCCAATCCGTCATTTTAACAAAACGCCCGACAGTAACCGCAGGCGTATTGCACGAATTAACCCAAATCTCGGAAAAACCCGCAGGAATAATAAAAGAAACGGCGCTTGGCGTCATATTGGATGAATACAATAACCAGACAAAAAAAGATTTAAAATTAAAAGAAAATACAAAAACCGATTTCTTCCCCGTAACTCCTTTAGGATTAAGCGATTCTCAGGAAGATGTCATAAGAAAAATCGAAAACAATGACTTTCTTGCCGTCTACGGCCCCCCGGGAACCGGAAAAAGCCAGACAATCGTAAATCTTGTTTCACATTTAATCGCAAATAATAAAACCGTTTTGGTCGCCTCAAGAATGGATAAAGCGGTTGATGTCGTGGCGGAAAGATTAAACGAAATGAATGCGCCTTATTTGGCGCTCAGAGCAGGAAGAGCCAATTATCAAAAACAATTATGTTTTCAATTGGAAGATTTGTTATCAAATAAAGTTGAATTAAATTCGGAAGATTATACGGATTCCATTCTTGTTGATACAAAAGATATGAAAGAGCTTCTGGATGAAATTAAACGTCTGGAAAATATGTGCGAAAAAATTATTCATCTTGAAGAAAAATATGAAGAAGCACACAATGAAATTGAACAATCGGAAGGCGCTATCGGCGAATTAAGGTACATTAAAAACGATTTAACGCTGAAAGAAGTTGAAACAATAAAAAAAGCGCTTGAAAAATTAAAAAATAATTTAAAAAAAGATACCAATTTCATCGTTAAAATACTAATATTTTTAAATTTAAGAAAAATCAAAAAAATTCTTAAATTAAAAAAAGCCTTTAAAATTCAAGATATGACCCAAAGGCTTGAAATTGAGCTAGATATCGAAAAATTAAGCGCAAAAGCAAGAGAAATTGAAGATGACATTATGTCAACTGGAAATCTTCATCAGCTTTTAAATAAAATAAAATTATTAAAAGGAAAACAAAAAAAACTTGCGGTTGAAATTTTGAAAAACAAAAGAAGGGCCGCCTTAAAAGAGCTTTTATCGGATCAAAACAAAAGAAGAAGATTAATGATTCACTCAAAATCTCTGGTAAGCAAAAAAGCAATGCTCCAAAACCGCCTTCTTGAAAACGAAGATTTTAAACCGCTTTTGAATGCTTTTCCATGCTGGTGCACAACAACCTATGCAATTTCAAACTCGCTTCCCCTGAAGCCTGCATTGTTTGATGTTGTCATAATAGATGAAGCAAGCCAGTGCGACATTGCAAGCTGCTTTCCCATTTTATACAGAGCCAAAAAAGCGGTTATAGTGGGCGATGATAAACAATTACCGCATCTGTCGTTTTTGGAAAAAGCAAAAGAACAGTCATTTTTAAATCAATATAACATTGACGATAAATATCAGCTAATGTGGCGCTTCAGAACAAATTCAATGTTTGATTTGGCAAATTATTATTCAACAACGCCCGTTTTATTGGACGAGCACTTCAGAAGCCCCCGCCCGATTATTGAATTTTCAAGCAAAGAATTCTACGGCGGAAGAATAAAAGTAATGAAAACAACGCCCGAAAATTCTTGCCCCGTTGAGCTTGTTGTAGTTCCCGAAGGCAGAGTCGATGCGGATATCACAAGAAATACAATCGAAGCGGAAGCGGTTATTAAAAAAATGAGAGATATTATCGCTCAAGATGAAGAAGAAAACCCGGATAACCCGACTTCAATCGGAATTTTATCGCCCTTCAGGGGACAGGTCGATTTAATTAAAAAAGATGTTTTACAAATGTTTTCGCTTGAAACGATACAAAAACATTCAATTGAAATAGGCACCGCCCATACTTTTCAGGGCGATGAAAAAGACATTATGCTTATGTCCTGGGCAATTGCGGACAATTCACGCTCGCAGTCTCTGACGTTTTTACAAAAACCGAATCTGTTTAACGTTGCAATTACAAGGGCAAGAAAAAAGATTATAAATTTTATCTCAAAAGCGCCGAATACAATCCCCGAAGGGCTTTTAAGAGATTATGTCGAATACGTCCAAAATGCAAAAAAAGCGTTTGAAACAAAAGATAAAATTCAATTCAAAAACGATTTTGAAAAAGAAGTTTGGGGCGAATTAACCGCTATAATGCCAGATAAAAAAATCTTATCGGGACTTGATATCGGCGGCGTCAATGCTGATTTAACGATAGGAAACACAATAATAGAATTGGACGGTGTTTCCGATAAAATACCGCAGAAATATTCAAACATGAAAAAACAATCAATATTGGAAAGATGCGGTTTTAAAGTTATCCGCCTAACCAAAAGAGAATGGGATTTATCCAAAAAAGCATCAACGGAAAGAATTTTAAAAGAACTGGAAAATTAAAAAAGGGGGTTAATTTAACCCCCTTTTTAATATCTTTATGCCAGAAATCTTAAATAAATATATCCCGTGCTTATTACAAGCGAAATCAAAACAACTCCGACCCCGTATTTCATAAATCTCATAAACGGTATCGGGTACCCCGCTTTTGCGGCATTTTCGCTTACAATAACGTTAGCGGCAGCGCCTATTATGGTTAAGTTGCCGCCGAGACATGCCCCTAAAGATAACGCCCACCACAAAGGATATGCATAATCTATGCTTGTTGCTTTTTCGATTTCTAAAATCATGGGTGCCATCGTTGCGGTGTAGGGAATGTTATCAATAAACCCTGAAATTATCCCCGATGCCCACAAAATAATCATGGCGGTTGCATTCTGGTTGCCGTCCGTTACGTTTAAAACCCACTCCGCCATCATTTTAATTCCGCCCGAAGCTTCAAGTCCGCCTATTATTATAAATAAACCTACAAAGAAAAATATGGTGTTCCATTCAACTTCTCTTAAAATTTCGGTCGGTTTTTCAAATAACAACAATACGCATGCTCCAAGCATTGCAATAATACATGTTTCAACATGTATTACATCATGAAGCATAAATCCGATAATAACAAGCACTAAAACAATTGTTGATCTTATCATAAGGTTAAAATCGGTTATTGTATTTGAATTGTCGATTTTTGAAACTTCCGCCATTTTTTCTTTTGTCGTAACAAGAACTTTTCTGAAACAAAGAACGTAAAATATCATAACCGCAAGCATAATAACGGCAACGCCTGGTGTTAATTCTTTAATAAAGTCCATAAATGTTAAACCGCCCGTGCTTCCTATGATAATATTCGGAGGATCTCCGATTAAAGTTGCCGTGCCTCCGATATTGGATGCCATAACTTCGCAAAGCAAATACGGAATCGGATTAATATCAAGTTTTTTGCATATTGAAAACGTAATCGGCATAATAAGAATAACGGTTGTAACATTATCCAAAAATGCGCTCACAAATGCCGTAAACAACCCTAAAGTAACAAGAACTTTAATCGGATGTCCTTTTGTTAATTTTAAAAGTTCGTTTGCAATATAATTAAATACTCCGCTTCTTGTCGTAATTAAAACTATAATCATCATCGAAACAAGAAGGAATATAACGTTAAAATCGACAAAGTTAATGAAATATAACTGATTTATTAACCCGTCAACCGTTTTTGTCTGGCTTACAAGCCCAAGAATAATTGTTATGACGGCACCTAAAAGCGCAATCGTAACTTTCGGAATCTTATCAAGCGCAATAAAAAAATATGCAACGATTAATATACCGGCTGAAATTACAAGATTGTGCGCCGTAACATAATTTTGTATAAATTCCATTAATTACCTCCAAACTATGCCTTTGTTTGATAAGCAAGCGCCGCAGCAATTGCAACCGCAATATCTTCGGTTTCGCCCGTTTGTGCTTTACTTTTCTTTGAGGTTTCTTCTTTGACTTCAACGGGAAATTTTTTATTGATATATCTTACGATAACCTGTGTAAAGTCTATAACCCATATCATAACGGTTAAAAATACCATAACTACAAACATACCGACCAATGTAACGGTCATGCCGTCTGAAAAAAGCGGCATAAATTTTTCCATATCCATTTTTTGCTCCTTAAATCTTATTAACCTTTAAATATAAAATTTAAGGTGTTTTTACGGAGCCTGGGGGAATACTTGCGATAAATGCGCAATAAAATGCAATTTATGAGTATTTTTTAAATATGTACGGCCATGAATATATGACAAAAACTTTTGAAAGTGTTTCTTTTGCAAAATCATATGCAAATTATACGGAGAGTTTGAATTTGCCTCGTTTTTTACTCCGCTTGAAGAAACTCTTGAGTCTCTGTTTGTTAAATTGGAAACGGGCTTATTATTTTCATTATTGATAATGTCTTCGTTCAAATAATCGGCGCTGTATATATACGCACCAGCAAAGGCAGCTTTTGAAGAACAATTATATTCGCCCGCAAAAGTTGTATTTATTAAAATCGAAATAAATACAAAAAATAAAAAAACTACCCTGCAAACTAATTTCATACCAATAATAATACTATAAAAATCGACTTTTAACACAAGAGGTTTTTAATGAATGCACCTTCAAGTTCAAGCAATTTTTCTTTTCTTTTTATTCCGCCCGCATACCCCGTCAATAAACCGTTTGAACCGATTACTCTGTGGCATGGAATAATTATTAAAATCGGATTTCTTGAAACTGCGCCTCCTATGGCTTGAGAGGACATTTTTAAAATGCCTCTTTTTTTGGCAATCTTGTTTGCAATATCTTTATATGTAATAGTTTTTCCGTACGGAATATTTTTTAATATTTCCCAAACTTCAAGCTGAAATTCGCTTCCCTTCAACAACAATTCGGGGGTAAAATCGGGGGCTTTACCTTCAAAATAATAATCCAGCCATTTTTTGGCGTCTATAAAAACTTTTAATTCTTTTTCTTTTAAATCTTTTATTTCGGGTTCAAATTTTTTTTGCCCTTCAAAATATAAATTGGTAAGACAGTTATCTTCTCCGATTAATATAATTTTCCCGAAAGGCGAATCATAAGAACTTTTAAACATTCGTTCCCGCCGCTTCCCAAAGATAAAGGCTTGCAACGCTTAAATAAGGCGTCCATTTTTCTTTTAACTCTTCAAAAAATTCTTTTTTTACGATATCAACCCCGTATAAAATTTTTATTCCTCTTTGTATGCCTAAATCCTTATAACTTAAAACATCCATTCTCTGAAGACAGAATAACAAAACCATCTCGGCGCTCCAAATGCCTATTCCCCTTTGTGCGGTTAATTCTTTTATAATAATATCCGTCGGCTTATCATACAATTTATCAAGGTCCAATTCTTTATTTTTGACTTTCATTGCAAGTTCAAAAATATATCCCGCTTTTTTATATGAAATGCCGAATGCTTTTATTTTATCAACACCCGCTTTTATTATCGTATCCGGCGTAATTTTAATTAAGCCTTCATTCATTCTTTTCCATATTGAAACATGCGCTTTTGTTGAAATCTGCTGGCCCGTTATACAGTGAACAAGAGAATAAAAAATATCGGGGTCGGTTTCTCTTTTTATTGTTCCGATTTTATCAATATAAGCGCCTAAAATTTTATCTTTTGATTTCAGATAATCTTTTTCTTTTTTCCCGTATTTAAAATACATAAAATAACCTTTTTTAAAAAATTTTACCATAACAAAAGACCCGAATAAAAATATATTCGGGTCTTTTTATTTTAATTTTACAAAAAAAGATTGGATAAAATTTTATCCAATCTTTTTAAGGTATATGTATTTTTAAAAAATTACATCATTCCCATTCCGCCCATGCCTGACATGTCGGGCATTGCGGCAGCTTTGGTTTCTTCGGGGATGTCAACAACCGCAGCTTCCGTTGTAAGAAGCATTGAAGCAACGCTTGCCGCATTTTCCAATGCCGATCTTGTAACTTTAGCGGGGTCAACAACGCCTGCAGCGAACATATCGCAGAATTTATTATTCAAAGCGTCATATCCGTATGAGCCTTTTTCTTTTCTTACCGCATCAACTACAACATCGCCTTTGGCGCCTGAATTTGAAGCAATTGTTTTCAACGGTATATCAAGAGCGGCCGTTAAAATCTTAAAGCCGATTTTTTCATCATCCGTTGCAAAATGTCTTGTTTCAAGTTCTTTTTCAAGCATTTGCTGAACTCTTACCAGTGCAACACCGCCGCCGGGGACTATGCCTTCTTCTTGAGCGGCACGGGTAGCATTAAGAGCGTCTTCAATTCTTAATTTCTTTTCTTTTAATTCGACTTCGCTTGCGGCGCCTACTTCGATAACCGCAACACCGCCGGATAATTTAGCGATTCTTTCCTGAAGTTTTTCTTTGTCATATTCAGAATCCGACGCTTCAATTTGTTTTTTAAGAAGGTTAACTCTTTCTGCAACCGCTGCTTTTGTTTCATCGCCGACAACAATTGTTGTTTCGTCTTTTGTAACGGTAACTCTTCTTGCACGACCGAGCATTTGAACGGTAACATTTTCAAGTTTAATACCCAATTCTTCGGTAAACATTTGACCGCCCGTTAAAATTGCGATATCTTCAAGCATTGCCTTTCTTCTGTCGCCGAATCCGGGAGCCTTAACCGCAACTGCTCTTAAAACTTTTCTCATTGTGTTAACAACCAATGTTGCCAAAGCTTCGCCTTCAACATCCTCAGCTATTAACAATAATGATTTACCGTCTCTTGCAACCTGTTCCAAAATGGGAACCAAATCGGCAATCAAATTGATTTTTTTATTTACGCAAAGAACGTAAGCATCATCCAAAACGGCTTCCATTCTTTCGGCATCCGTAATGAAGTAAGGCGAAATATAGCCTTTATCAAACTGCATACCTTCAACAACTTTTTTATCCGTGCCGAAAGTTTTTGATTCTTCAACCGTGATAACGCCGTCTGTACCTACTGCTTCCATACAATCGGCAATCAAATTACCTATAAATTCATTGTTTCCGGCAGAAACCGTTGCGACTTGAGCTCTCATTTCTTTAGAATCAACGGATTTTGACATTTCTTTAATTTCTTTAACCGAATATTCAACCGCTTGTTCAATACCTCTTTTAATACCGAGAGGGTTTGCACCTGCGGTTAAATTTTTCAAACCTTCTTTAAAAATAGCTTGTGCCAGAACGCTTGCGGTCGTTGTGCCGTCGCCTGCAACATCGTTTGTTTTCGAAGAAACATCTTTTAACAATTGAGCGCCTGCATTTTCAAGCGGGTTTTGAAGTTCGATTTCTTTTGCAATCGTAACGCCGTCGTTTACGATTTGAGGAGAACCGTATTTTTTACCGAGTATAACGTTTCTTCCTTTAGGTCCTAATGTAACTTTAACGGCATTTGCCACTTCGTTAACGCCTTTTAAAAGGGCTTCGCGGGCTTCTGCATCAAATATGATTTTTTTAGCCATTTTATTCACTCCTTACTTTAATTACTCAATGATAGCCAATACATCTTTAACGGATAAAATTTTGTATTCGACACCATCCATTTTAACGTCGGTGCCTGCATATTTTGCATATAAAACTTTATCTCCGACTTTAACGTCTAACGGTTCTCTTTCGCCGGAGTCCATTGTTTTTCCGGGTCCTACGGCAACAACTTCGCCTTTTTGGGGTTTTTCTTTAGCGGAGTCGGGTATAAAAATCCCGCCCTGTGTTTGCTGCACATCGTCAATAACTTTAAGAACGATTCTGTCGCCTAACGGTTTAATTGTCATAATATCCTCCTTTAATACATAGATAGATTTTATCTGATAGCACAATCTTATATTCAAAATTTCAATTCCCTTCAATAATTAACAAAAAATTAATAATTGCGGAATTTCCGTAGCACGGATGTGAACGAAAGTGAACGGCGTGCGTCAAGGTGAGATTTATCCGAAACGAAATAAAACCGAAAAGGTTTTATGAAGTGAAGGTGCTAAAAATCGAACCGCTAGGAAATTCCAAGAGAGCGGATTTTGCGGAGTGCGAAGCCCTGAAAGGGCGAAGGCGCGCGGTAGCGAGGACAAATTGAGCGAAAACAACAGTGGAAGCGAAATACTTGTCCGAGTGAAGCAAAATCCAAGAGAGCGAAAATTCCAGGGTCGCCCGCAAAAAAGTTGACTAAATGTCAATTTTTCTGCGGGGCAGGCGAATTGAGGGCATTTATGCCCGAAGGAGCCGTTTAGCAAAATATTGACAAACGACACCAGAGGTGAGATTTATCCGAAACGAAATAAAATTAAAAAAGCCCGCAATTTTTGCGGGCAATTAAATTTGATAATTTTAATATAATTTTTAATTACGATTCTTTTGCTTCTTCTTTTTTATTAATCATATCCTGAATTTTAGCAATAATTTCTTCGCCTTTTTTTTGCATTTCGGAAACAACGTCATCAGCTTTCGCCTGAATTTCTTTTACGGCGCCTTGCGCTTTGTCATAAGCTTCTTTTGTTTTATTTCCGATTTGTTCGCGGGTTTCTTCGCCCGATTGCGGAGCAAGTAAAATACCGATAACAGCGCCCACTGCACCGCCTACGATAAAACCTGCAATAAATTTTCCTGCTGACATATTATTCATTCCTTTCTATTTTACTTTTTAAACAAATTTAATCCTGCCTTAAATCCGGCAGCAGCACCTTCCAAAACGCTTTTAAGCTTTCCGCCCAAAACGCCCGTGGCGCCGACAATACCGTTTAGCGCACAATTTATAACCTGAACCCTTTTATCCGCCATTTTTACAATTGAGTTGATTCCGCCCAACGTTTCTTTTAAATCTTTTACGGCAGGTTCAAGTTCGCCGTTTATGGTATCCGTTGCTTTATTCAGCCCGTCCATGAATTTTTTTGAAGAATATAAAACCATGGAAACAAAAACCGTGAGCACTACCATACACAGTACGCTTGTAATTATCAAGACAATTAAGCTTATCTGAACAGCATCCATTAACTATAAACTCCAAATTTACATGTTATAAACATCGGTTTCGATTTTTTTTGCATTTGCAAGTTTTTCAGCCTTGATGTTATCGGCAATTTTTTTGCATTCTTCTTCAATTTTGTATTTTGTAGATTTTATAACATCAATTGCCTGTTTTTTTACTTTGTCTATTTCAGGGTTACATTTATCCGCAACCGCCTTAAATGCTTCTTTCAGGTCTTTTCTGGACTCTTCGCCTGATTTAGGCGCAAAAGCAACACCCAAAAGCACTCCGCCTGCAACGCCGGCTAAAATACCCATGGCAAAAGCGATTGAGTTAGTTTTTTTGCACATTTAACATTTTCTCCCGTGTTTAGAATACTTTTCCAGTATATCATTTTTTAAGTGTACTTTAAACCCCCTATACATTGCCGATTCAAGAGAAGATTAAGATTGTAAGCCATAGTATAAAGGGTTTTGCTCTTTGTAAATTTTTATTTTTCCAATCAAAAATAATCCAAATAAACGAGTTTATAAAAGATTTTTACTTGTCAAAAAATATTTTGTTGTTATAATAAATTTTGTTGATCCTCAGTAGCTCAATGGCAGAGCATTCGGCTGTTAACCGAAGGGTTGTTGGTTCGAGTCCAACCTGGGGAGTTTTTTATTGTTAAAGTTAAAGCAGAGAATACACTCTGCTTTTTTTACTTAAATGAAGGACGAGAACCACAAGGCAAAGCCTTGTTTTAAGTTCGAGCGCGAGCCGGCAGAGGGCGAAGGCTTGACGGCAAAATGGCAAAGCCATTGCAGGCGGCAACCGCAGACCCGTTTAACGCCGGCGAGCAAGACGGTCCAACCTGGAGAGTTTTTTATTGTCAAAGTTAAAGCAGAGTATACTGTAGTTTTTTGTCCAGGTTGATTTGTACGGCTAGATAGATTATTTTGGTAAAGCAGGCTTTGTGTGGGCGTTTTCGGGTCGGAAAAATTAAGTGTTCCAAAAAAATCAAACCGGAAAACCGGACTTTTTCCGGACTGTACGACTAGATTGTTATTTGACAGGGCAGTTGTGAATTGGCGGTTAAAATGCAAAATGCTTCAAAAGCGGCTGTGTGTTTAGGTTTTAGAAGTCGGAAGTTTTCCAAAATTCGCAAATTAACTGTCCTCAAAAGTCCTTGAATAGATCGG
>DVJH01000177.1 GCA_018710795.1 Candidatus Galligastranaerophilus gallistercoris
GAGTAAGAATTGCACCTTCGCCGAGCGGCAATTTGCATATAGGAATGCAAGAACAGCTTTATTTAACTATTTATACGCTAAAAAAACCGGCGGAAAATTTATTTTAAGAATTGAAGACACCGATGCCGAAAGAACAAAACAGGAATATATAGATAATATTTTTGATTCCCTGAAAGCGTTGGGACTTAATTGGGATGAAGGACCGGATGTCGGCGGGAATTACGGACCTTATACGCAATCGGAAAGATTTGATATTTACCCCAAATATGCTCAAATTCTTTTAGATAAAGGGTATGCGTATGAATGCTGGTGCACAAACGAAGAATTGGAACAGGAAAAAGAAGAGGCGGTTAAAAACCATAAAGCATACGTCTATTCAAGAAAATGTCTTAATATAACGCCCGAACAAAGGGAGCAATACATAAAAGAAGGAAGAAAACCCTCAATAAGATTTAAAGTTGACCATAGAGAACTTACGTTTAATGATATGGTAAAAGGTGAATTAAAGTTTGACACAAGCCTTATCGGCGATTTTGTAATTATGAAATCAAACGGCACGCCTACATATAATTTTGCCGTTGTAATCGATGATATGCTGATGAAAATAAGCCACATCATAAGAGGGGAAGACCATATTTCAAATACGCCGAAACAAATTTTAATTTATGAAGCACTGGGCGCAAAGGTTCCAGAATTCGGACACTTGGGAATGATTTTGGCACCCGACAGAAGCAAATTATCAAAAAGACACGGCGCAACGGCAGTTTCCGATTTTGTTAAAGAAGGATACCTGACCGATGCTTTAATTAATTTCGTTGCACTTTTAGGATGGTCGCCTTCTGACGGTCATGAAATCAAAACGGTTGATGAAATTGCCAAAGATTTCAGAATAAATGAAATTTCAAGCTCTAATTCCATTTTTGAATATGACAAATTAAACTGGATGAACGGACAATATATTAAAAAAATGGATATTTCAAAATTAACCGATATGATAATTCCCTTTTTATCGGATTATGATTTATCCGAATTATCAAGAGAAAAGCTTGAAAAAATGGTTGAAATTACAAGAGAACCTTTGACCACTTTAAAAGATATAGTCAATGACGTTCCGTACTTTTTCGGGGAAGACGTTCCTTTGGATGAAGTTAAAGAACTTTTAACGACGGAATTATCGGTTAAAACTTTAAACAGGTTTTTAGAGCTTGCAAATTCCTGGGGGGATTTTACCGACGAAGAAAAAATCCATAACGACCTTGCCGATTTAAGAGCCGAATTTAAAGAAAAATACGGATATAAGCCTAAAGAAACAATGTGGGCAATCAGAGCCGCAGTAACCGGAAGAACAAGGGGCGCCGATATGGTAGGTATTCTCATGATAATCGGAAAAGATAAAACGATTAAAAGAACACAAAAAGCACTCAATCTTACAGTAGGGGTATAATAATGAAATTTTTACATTCCATGATAAGGTCTTTTGATGTTAACAAATCAATGGATTTTTATACAAAACTTTTCGGCTTAAAATTAAGCTATAAAGCCGATCTTGAAGATTGCACGCTTTATTATCTCAGGGATGATATAACGGGCGTTGAAATCGAATTAACGGCAAATTTTGAAAAACCAGAAAACAAATATGTAAACGGGGAAGCATTCGGGCATTTTGCTTTTGAAACCGATAATTTTGAAGAATTTACAAAAAAAGTAAACGAGCTCGGGTATAAATATATTTATGAACCGTTTGAAGTGGTTTTAAAAGGAGAAAAAGACGTTAAAAAATTAAAAATAGCATTCATTGAAGACCCTGACGGAAACGAGATTGAAATAATAGAAAAACAAAAATAAAAAATCTATGCCCTCAAAAAACCTTTTTTGAGGGTTTTAGTTTATAATTTTTTTTATGGATAAAATTTTAGGACATATAGATTTTTTAATCACGCAAAATTGCAATTACAGATGTTTTTATTGTTCGCAATCAAAAAAATTTGTAACGGGCAATTTTGAAGAAGCGAATGATGACACAATAAACGGTTTTTTGAATTTTCTTGAAAAAATTGAAAAACCGTATGAAATTACAATTTCAGGCGGAGAACCTTTGGTTCATAAAAAATTCTTTTATCTTATAGAAGAAATAATAAAAAGGGGACATAAAGTTTCTATAGTGTCCAATTTTTCATTCAATATCGGACAATATAAAAAAATAAAAGATATTTTAAAAGATGATTTAATTGAGCTTTTAGCCTCCCTGCATACAACCGAAGTTAAAGATATTGATGAATTTTTAAATAAAGCGAAAGAATTTAATGAATACAAGGGAAATTCAAGATTTATCGTTGCTTCCGTTTTAAGCGAAGAGAATCTTGAAACATTAAAAAAGGCAGGGGAATTTTTAAAAGAAAATAATATAGCTTTTGAACTTCAGCATATGAGAATTAAAAATTCCTTTGTCGAATATAAAAAAGAAGCGGATGATTTTATTAAAAAGTTTCCGATTTCAAAAATAAAAGAAAAATCGAACACATACGGAAAATATTGCCATGCGGGGAAAAATTTTATCGTAATTTATCAAAACGGAGAATGCTACAGGTGCTATTCTTCAAGGTTTAATAAAATTCATTGTATGGGAAATATTAAAGATAAAAATTTTAAATTGTATAAAAAAGCAATCCCCTGTCTTAACAAAAACTGCACATGCCCGAAGCCGATTTTATATAATATGATTGATTACAGGCGCGCAAATTATATTCTAGCGGGGATTTTAAGCATATATAACGGTGTTTTTATACCGTATTATGCGGTTAAAAATTTTAAAATCATAAAATCAAAAATTAAACAGGCGGTCGAATTTAAAAAACGGGGTTGATTTGTTTATTTGATTTGGTAAAATTTATAGAGTGAAATCCTGAGTGTTTAACTCAAAAGAACCATTGAAATAATTAACGGGACGTAGCGCAGCTTGGTAGCGCACCACCTTGGGGTGGTGGGGGTCGCAGGTTCAAATCCTGTCGTTCCGACCATTTAATAAAGCCGAAAGTTAAATAACTTTCGGCTTTTATATTCCCGTTTACGGGATTTGAACCTTAATTCATGCAGAGCCCTGCTTTTAAAACGCAAGGTTTTAAAATGTCCTTGTCGATTCCGACCATTTAATAAAGCCGAAAGTTAAATAACTTTCGGCTTTTATAT
>DVJH01000178.1 GCA_018710795.1 Candidatus Galligastranaerophilus gallistercoris
TGCGGGAAAAGGCAACCGCTGGTATGATAACGACCCCGTTATGCTTCGCGCTGTTGAAATTTTAAGACATGCAGACCCTAAAACCCAAAGAATTGCCGCTTTAAAAATCCTTCTTTCGCTGGAAGAGAAAAAAGAAATTTAAAAATGAACGATGTCCAGAACCAAAAAGATATAAGAAACGTTGAAATTCAAAAAGTCGGCGTAAAAGACGTTGAAATTCCTTTAAATATTCAAAGGAAACTTGATAACGATGAATTTGAAATGTGCCTTGTTTATGCAAAGGCGAAAATGAGCGTTTCTTTGCCCAAAGAATATAAAGGCACCCATATGTCAAGATTTATCGAGGTTTTAAATGAAGAAAGAAAGAAAAACCTTGTGGGTGTTGATATTAAAAAAATGCTGGAAACCTTAAAACAAAGGCTTAATTCAGACAGCGCTTATGCCAAATTTGATTTTAAATATTTTATTAAAAAAGAAGCGCCGAAAAGCAGGCTTCAATCTTTAATGTGTTACGATTGTTCTTTTGAAGGGATTTATGAAAAAGAGAATTATACTTTTTATTTAGGTGCAAAAGTTCCGATAACAACGCTTTGCCCCTGTTCAAAAGAAATTTCAAAATACGGTGCGCACAACCAAAGGGCGCTTGTTAAAGTTAAAATTTCTTATGATGACGATAAACATATCTGGCTTGAAGATTTAATTAAAACGATTGAACAATCCGGTTCAAGCGAATTGTATTCTCTTTTAAAAAGGGAAGATGAAAAAAAAGTAACCGAAACGGCATATGAGAACCCGAAATTTGTTGAAGATGTTTTAAGGGATATTGTGATTAAGCTTGAACAAAATGAAATCATAAATTCTTTCGAAGTTGAAATTGAAGCGCAAGAATCAATCCACAATCATAATGCATGGGCATATCAGACTTTTAAAAGGAAATAAAATCATCTTTTTAAAAGATGAATTATAATTAAAAAATTTGCGATAATAGGTTTATGATTGTTCAATTAATAAGTGAATATTTAAACTGGCTTGAAGTTGAAAGGGGCCTCAGCCGAAATACAATTGATGCATACAAAAATGATTTAATCGGCTTTTTTGATTATTTCCAAAATATTGAAAATTTAGATGAAATCAAACGGAATAATTTCAGCGAATATACAATGTTTCTTGCTTCAAATAATATTTCCGCTTCATCCATAACAAGAAAAATTGCTTCAATTAAAGGCTTTTTTAAATATGTTTCGGCAAACAGAGAAATAAAGGCAAACCCCGCACTTGCGATAAATTCTCCGAAACTTCCGAAAAGGCTTCCTAAAGTCATAACTTTTGAAGAAATAAAAAAGCTTTTAAATAACCGTTTGACCGTTAAAGAAAAAGCCGTTTTTGAACTTTTATACGCAACGGGGCTCAGGGTTTCGGAGCTTGTGAATTTGGAGATAAAAAACGTTGATTTTAAAAATAATTTGATTAAAACAACGGGAAAAGGCTCCAAAGAAAGGTTTGTTCCCGTCGGTAAAAAAGCAAAAGCGGCATTGAATGAATATTTAAAACAAAGAGAATTAATTTTAAAGACCAAATTCGGTTCAAATTATAAAGAAAATGCAATTTTTATAAACGATAACGGCAAAAAAATAACAAGACAATGGGTTTATAATTTTATAAAAAAACAGGGCGAAACAATTCATAAACAAATTTCTCCGCATACGATAAGGCATTCTTTTGCAACACATTTGCTTGAAAACGGAGCCGACTTGAGGGCGGTTCAGGAATTATTGGGGCATTCAAGCGTTGTAACCACGCAATTATATACGCATATAAGCAAGAAACGCTTAAAAGAAATTTATTTTCAAATCAACGGGTAAATTTAAATTTCCTTGAAATTGACACGGTTTATTTTTTTACGCTTATAATTTCATCAATTTTATTTATAAATTGCTCTTTGTATTGAAAAATATCATTAACATTATTTATTGGTATCTTAACTTCTTTGGTACCATCTAAAAACGCAAGATATTTTTGAGTGCGATTAAAACGCAGCCTACAAATTGTTTTTCTAATATTATCATCCAATAAAACATTAAAATAACTTGCATTATCTCTGTATGTTATTCGTGTAACATCAATTTTACCAAATAACAAACTCTTAATAATGGCATACCCTTCCAGTTCTTCCAGAGTTGTTACAATTTCATTTTTATCCGTTTCTTCACCTTGTTTAACAGATAAATTAAAATCTAAAGACGTTTTCATAACTTTGGACATAAAAAGATTAAAAGCTTCTATAGTTGTTTTTTTGTGCTTTTCTATTACTTTTGCGGTTTTTATTCCGTCATATATTCCTGATTTATCAAGTAAATATCTTACAAAATCATCTGAAGGATTTCTGTATTGGTTTTCTATAACTTCTTCAAACTGTTTGATGTATTTTAAATCACCTGCATTTGAGTATGCTTTTTCTAAATCAAAATTTTCTTTACAAAACTCCGACAATGTTTCCAGTTGGCTTTCCTTAAATTCGGTTAAATTAAATGTAAAAAACGGTTCCTTATCCAGTATATTGGGTTCTTCAATGTCTGAAAAAAACTTATACACAATTCCGTTTGTAAGAATAATAAATTTAGCCTTACTTGCCGTAAAATATTTAAAAAGTTGTCCGGCATGTTTTTTGACGTCCAATTTATCATTATCAACTTTTTTGCATTCAAGCAAAATTATTGGTGTTCCGTCTTTCATAATGGCGTAATCGACTTTTTCATCTTTTTTAAGACGACTGTCAGCAATGTATTCAGGAACTACCTCAAGGGGATTAAAAACATCATATCCTAAAGCATTTAAAAATGGCATTATTAACGCATTTTTAGTTGCTTCTTCTGTTTGCAAACTGTCTTTTAATGAAGCAGAACGTTCTTTGAGCTGATTAATCTTTTCGGTAAATTCCATAATAACACCTTTCATTATATATTATTTTGAAATTATACCATATCTAATAATTTTCCAAATAAAAAATTCTGCTCTATTGCTGCATTGTTTTCCCGTTTGAATTTTCCGTGTTTTCTTGTTTTATTTCCGTCTCTTCTTTTAAGGGTTCTTTTTTCGGGGCGAGGGAACTGTTTATAAAATCAATAAATTGTTCAAGGGCGTTTTCTTGTTGTTTTTCTTTTTTTAAACCCGCTTCAAATTCTTTTTGTTTTTTGGTGGCTTCAATCAGCCCTTCATCAACCCTGTTTATAATTTCAGGGTCCGTAAACTGCTTAAACCCGTTCATAATCATAATCGGGTCGATTTCCTGCACAAAATTATTCATAAACACCGCAACATCAACCAAATCTTCAACCATGCCCGCCAAATCATTAATCCTTAAAGATTCAATGGCGACAATTCCCTGAATTCCCGTATCATCCGATGTCGGAGGGAATAATTCTATTGATTTTGACCCTCCGAGCCCGTTAAATTCAACTTTTGCTCTTGTGAAATCGGGAATTTTAACGTTATCTTTCGTTATTCTTATTCTGCATATAATATAGCCGTCTTTTCTTTTGAGCTTTGTAACGTATCCGACATTGATGCCCATAAACCTTACGGGCGAACCTTTTACGATTGAATCTATATCTTTAAAAACAATGTTATAGGTATTCGGTTTATCGTATTTATAGTGTTTAAATATCAAAACTCCCGTTATAACAAGCGCAAGCAAACAAATTAATATAAAAATTTCAATAACTCTTTGCTTTTTCATTTTACTTTCCGTCGTTATTAATTTGTTTTAAGTATAATTCATTAACCAAAACACAGACCAGGCTTGCAAACGCAGGTCCCAAAACGACGCCCGTAAATCCTAAAAATTTTGCGCCTATTAAAAGAGAAACAATTATAAGCAGCGGGTGCATATCCATAAATTTGCTGAACAGCACGGGTCTTAAAATTTGATTTTGAAGCCATTGAGCCACAACCATAATAATAACGGTTAAAATCATATATCCCATTCCGCCTTCATGTGCAGTTATAACACCTAAAAGAACGGCAAAAAATGCGCCCACGACAGGGATTAAATCCGTTACGAATGTTATGAACCCGACCAACAAGGCCTGCGGATGTCTGATTATAAGAAGTCCGATAAATGTTAAAACTCCGATTCCTATCATTGATAACACCTGAGCTAAAACGTATCCGCCGACTTTTGAGGTTAATATATCAAGAACTTCCCTTGCTTTTGTTTTAAATTTGGGAGGAAAAAACGCCAGATATGCTTTTTTCATATGGTCTTCATCAACGCATAAATAAAATACCATAATGGAAACCGCCAAAATTGAAGTAATCGAATTTGCGATTGTTTTGCCTGCGCTCAATCCTCTGTTTACAAGGTCAGCCGCAACGGTGCTTAAAGAAGAACCGAAATTTTCAAATGTATTAAAATTGATAAAATCGGATAATTTGTGTCCGAAAAATTCAAACCCGAGAATTGATGTTAATTTTTCAATATATTTAGGCGCGTCTTCGAATAAAAGCGCAACCTGATTTATCGTTATTACCCCCAAAGGTATAAATACCAGCAAAACACCGATTAAAACAAGCAATAATATTAAAACAACCGCCAGAGTTCTCGGCATAAACTTTTTTAATTTTTCAATTAAAGGCAAAGTTGAAGCCGCAATAATAAATGCGGCAAAAAACATAATTGCGATATCGGCAATTTTTCCGATAAAAACAAGAATTAAAATTGCCATTATAATGAAAATAACGTTTTTATAATAATTTGAAAAATGATTTGTAAACATAATTAATCCCTATAAATTACATATTTTATGTTACAATTATTACCGGATTTTAGCAAGGAGAATAATAGCAATGCCAAAGACGGTAAACCAAAATATTAAGCCGATTACCACAAAAAGAAATAATCTGGGCAACCTTGAAATTTCAGGGTGCGATTTGACAGACATTGCCAAAAAATACGGAACTCCGCTTTATGTTATGGATGAAGTAACTTTAAGGCAGGTTGCAAGAGAATATAAAAACGCATTTTCTTCGTATAAAAAAACAAATATGATGTTTGCTTCAAAAGCTTTAATGACATCAAGAATAGCGCAAATTTTATTTGAAGAAGGCTTCGGGTTTGATGTGGTATCGGGCGGTGAAATTTATACCGTCCATCATGCGGGGATTGATTTATCCCATGCAACTTTTAACGGCAACAATAAAACAAAAGATGAAATTGAAACGGCGCTTAAATTAAATATAGGAAGAGTAAGCGTCGATAATTTTCTTGAAATTAAAATGCTGGATGAAGAAGCAAAAAAACAAAATAAAGTTCAAAAAATCCTGTTAAGAATTACTCCGGGCATTGAATGCCATACACATAAATATATTCAAACGGGACATCTGGATTCAAAATTCGGTTTTGATTTAACGCAAATTGATGATGTTATAAATTTAATTAAAAATGAATGCTCCAATCTTGAAATTAAAGGGCTCCATGCCCACATAGGCTCTCAAATTTTTGAAACGAGAGTATATTATGATGAAATCGGAGTTTTAATTAAAGAATTAAAAAGAATAAATACAACCCACAATCTGAATCTTAACGAAATTAACGCAGGCGGAGGTCTGGGCATTACCTATGTAGGGTCTGATTGTCCTCCTTCAATTGATACGATTGCAAACGTTATAATAACTTCAATTAAAGACCACTGCGAAAAATTTGAAATTGAAGAACCGGTTTTATATATTGAACCGGGGCGCTCAATTGTGGGCACCGCCGGAGTTACGTTATATACAATAGGTTCTTTTAAACAAGTTCCCAACGGCAGAAAATATATTGCGGTCGATGGCGGAATGGCGGATAATCCGCGCCCTTCGATGTATGAAGCAAAATATTATGCGGAAATTGCAAATTTTAAAAATACAAAAGATACCGAAAAAGTTACCGTTGCGGGAAGATTTTGCGAATCGGGGGATATTTTGATTAAAGATATAGATTTAAACAGCCCCGAAACCGGAGATATTCTTTGTGTATATAATACGGGCGCATACGGTTATTCAATGTCAAGCAATTATAACAGAGTGCTAAAACCTGCTATGATACTTGTAAATAATTCGCAATCTGATATTATTATAAAAAGAGAAACGTATGAGCAGCTGGTTCAAAATGATGTTTTGAACTAACCGTTAAAAGTAAGGATTAAAGTGGATTTTTCGGCCCAGATACATCAATTTTTTCTAAGACCTTTTCATGATTTTCTTGTGGACACCGCAGGGGCCATATACGGCACGTTCACAATCGGAAGCGTTTTGCAGGTTTTAATTCTTGCTTTAATTTTAATCTTTATATACCGGAAATACATTAAAGGCACTCATTCCGAAAGTCTTGTAAGAGGGCTTTTTGTTCTTCTGGTCATTTGGGGTATATCCGAGCTTTTTATAAGATTTAATATGCTCCAGATTATCGGTATGTTTTTAAAAATGCTCGTTACTTTCATAACGGTCAGTTTAATCGTTATTTTCCAGCCCGAAATGAGAAGATTTTTGGGCTATATAGGGCAAAACGATTTTTTCATAAATATATTTAATAAAAGTGATGATAAAAAAACTTCAAATGAAATAAACGTAGTAAAAGAATTAATTGAAGCAATTAAATATTTATCAAAAACAAAAACAGGTGCTCTTATAGTTTTGAAAAGCAAGGGCGATAATTTAAACCAGAATGATGTCGGCGTTAAATTGGACGCTTTATTGTCGCAGGAATTGCTGCTTACCATTTTTCACCCCAACACGCCTTTGCATGACGGTGCCGTTATTCTGGATAAAGATAAAATTTTATACGCAGGCGCTCTTCTTCCTTTAACGGAAGACCCCAAACTAAGCTGGCGCTACGGCACAAGGCACAGAGCCGCAATCGGCATAACGGAAATTTCGGATTGTGCCTGTATAGTGGTTTCCGAAGAAACGGGAGATGTTTCGATTGCAACGGAAGGCGTACTTAAAAAATATGAAGATTTGGGCAACCTAAAAACAGATTTGGAAAGAATTTTGGGATATGCCAAAAATGATGACGACAGAAAACCCTATATTTTCAAATTTGAAAATATCCTTCCTTCAAAATATCAATAAATTAAATTCCGAAATCAAGCTCATATTGAATTTTATCAAGATATTGAACGCTTTCTGCCAGCGCTTCATATTCAAAAATTTCAAACGTAATTGAGGGATAAAGCCTTAATTCTTTTAATGCGGATAAAATTTCTTTTATGTTAAGCGTTCCCTGTTTTAGAGAGCTGTGGGAATCTTCGTTTTTAAAATTATTGTGAAAATGCATATGATGAAGCATAATTCCGTAATCTTTTATCCAATCCGAAACCGGCAATTTTGAATGAAGATTGCAGTGCCCTATATCAATTGTTGCTTTTAAATAAGGTGAATTAACGGCGGCAATTATGTTTCTTATCATTGAACTGTCGGGTTCATGAACATTTTCAATTGTTGCCGTTATTTTTCTTTCTTCAAAATATTTAATTAATTCGGAATAAAATTCAACGGATGAATGAAAAAAATTATCCCTGTATACCTGTTGTTTCAATAAGTTATTAAAACAGGTATGAAAAACAACCGTGTCGGCGCCGAGCCTTGAAGCGATTTCTAAGCTTTGATAATATCTTTTAATTGAAGCGTTTTTAATTAAAGGGTCTTTTGATACGGGACAAAGGTTTGAAAAAAAACCGTGAAATGATAAGGGTCCTTTTAAATCTTTAATTGCTTCTTCATATAAATCCAAGGTTTCATCAAATTTATCGTCCAATTCTTTTAATTTGCCGAATCTGCTTATCTCTAAACCCAGATTAAGCTCGTTTGCAATTTCGACCGCTTTAAATATATCATGGTAAGAGACGGTGGAAGATATATATTTTTCAATTTTATTTTTCATATATGCTGATTATAATTTAAAAAAGAACTATTATGTATATATTTGAACTTATTTATAAAATAATTAATAAAATAAAATATCCAAAACCCTTAAATGCAAAAGAAGATTACAGCGAATTGTATCAAGAGTGCGAGCACATTTTTGTGCCGGTTGATTCGACAAAAAAAGTCCTTGCATGCACCAAATGCGGGCTTTTGAAAAAAATCGACTGATTTATTTTGTGTTTTTGTATGCTTTTATAACCGAAAGAATAAAATCAATTCCGCTTTCGTTAAGCCCGTTTAAATGGCAGAGTATGCTTTTTGTTTTTGAATTTTCAATGTTTTCTTTTTCTTCTTCAAAATTGAAAAGTTCCGTATAACTCACGCAAAGCGCATTTGCAATGGCTTCAAGCGTTTCGGCCCTTACAAAATTTTCCCCGTTTTCTATTCTGCTGACCGCAAGCGCTTCAATTCCCACCATTTCGCCGAACTGCGCCTGCGACAGCTTCCTTTCCTCGCGCAAAGTTTTTACACGTTTCCCGAATTTCTTTTTAAGGCTCATTTTTAAAGTGTAGAGCGAACTTTGCCTTTAATCTACATCCAATAGGGATATAAAATTATTTATCTTTAAGGGATAAATACCACCCACATGGCTAATAGTCAAAGATTTATGTTGTGTATAAAATTATAATAAATCGGTTTATGCCGAAAAAGAGGTTGTAAAATGAAAAAGATTGTAAATAAAAAGGCTCAAAAAAATTCAACATCCCCGTTATTTAATTTTTCAATAAAATACAAGAAGATTCAAACCATGAAAAATCTTCTCAATCTTAAAGAAGATTTTCTTGAAGCAACCGAAGAAAATCTTCAAAATATGCTTATTGAACATTCAAACAAAAATATTCTGCGTCTTGCAGGCATTTGTTTTTATTTGACCAATTTCCCCAAAAACGTTAAAACCATTATTAAAAAGGCTCTCAAAAGAAAAACTTACGATAACGATTTTTCGGGCTATCAAAATCTCTATAAAAACGAACCCGATTTTCTGGATTATTCCCTTTATGTTACCGTGCATATATTTCAGGAGGCATTGACCAATTTTAATCAGGATAACGTTGATGATGAAGAATTGATTCAGGCGGTTTATCTTGAATACAGGCAGACGTATATGGTTCTTTTGTATAATCTTTTGCCTGATGAAATAAAAGAAAACGAAAACTTTAATTTTGACGATTTTATAAATAATCTTCC
>DVJH01000179.1 GCA_018710795.1 Candidatus Galligastranaerophilus gallistercoris
AACTCAAGATTAGCTCAGGGCGGAATAGTAAGCGTTATGCCGGATGTCAACAAATCCGATTCCATAAGTTCTCACATAAAAGACACAATGAATTCCGGCGCAGGTTTGAATGATTTTAATGCCGTTAAATATGTTTCCGAGTATTCTTCTCTTGCAATCAAAGGGTTGATTAATGCCGGCGTGAAATTTGATAAAAAAGAGGACGGTTCTTTTGATTTTGCGCTTGAAGCGGCGCACAGCGTGCCGAGAATTTTACACACAAAAGATAAAACGGGGCTCACGATTGAAAACGCTTTAATTGATAAAACGGTTAGGGCAAAAGAAATTGAAGTTTATGAAAATACAATGGCAATTGAGCTTTTATCCGACAAGCAAAATGTTGTAAGAGGTGTGCTTCTTTATAATGAACAGGGTGAATACGAAGCGGTTTTATCAAATGCGGTTATAATTGCAACGGGCGGTGCGGGGCAGGTTTATAAATATACAACGGCAAGGCCTGTTGCTACGGGGGACGGGCTTTATCTTGCAAGTTCCGCAGGCGCCGAAATTACGGATATGGAATTTGTTCAGTTTCACCCGACTGCTTTAAGCATTAAAAACGTTAAATCCATGCCTCTTGTGTCCGAAGCGGTCAGGGGCGAGGGAGCAAAGCTCGTTAATTCTAAGGGCGAAAGATTTATTTTGAAATACGATAAAATGGGCGAATTAGCGCCCAGGGATATTGTTGCAAGAGCAATATACGACGAGATGATAAAAAGCGGCGAACAATGCGTTTATCTTGATATAAAGGATATCGGAATCGAGAAATTTAAGAAAAGATTTCCCGCCATAACCGAATATTTGGAACAGTTCGGAATCGATATAAATAAAATGCTTATTCCGGTTTCTCCCGCCGCACATTATACAATGGGGGGTATAAAAGTTAATCTTGATTTTGAAACAAACGTTAAAAATCTGTATGCAATCGGTGAAGCCGCAAGAACAGGACTTCACGGTGCAAACAGGCTTGCTTCAAATTCTTTATTGGAATGTGTGGTAAGTGCAATGGGGCTGCATGATAATTTAAGTTATCTGGATTTATCCGCCCCTAAAAATTATGATGAGAAAATTAAAAACACGCTTGAAGAATATCAGACAAATGAGCCTTATTATATTGAAGATAATGAAATTATAAGATCGAAAATTCAAAACATTATGTGGAAATATGCAGGAATTGTCAGGGATGAAGTTTCTTTAAAGCAGGGGCTTTTTGAAATTCTTGAAATCAAAAAAACAATAGAAGGCAAAAAAGTTTTTTCCGATTTTGCATCTTATGAAATCAGAAATATGATTTTGACATCCGAAATTATAATTAATTCCGCACTGAAAAGAAAAGCTTCAATCGGCGCCCATTACAGAAGCGACTCAATTTGCGAACTTTCAAAAAATGACATAAAAGAAGAGATTAAAAATGGCAAAATATTTGTTAAATAATTTTATCGTAAGGGAATTCGTAAAAGAAGCGCTCAAGGAAGATATCGGCTACGGCGATATTACAACGGATTATGTTTGCTCTTATCTTAGGGGCGATGAAACATTTGAAGTCAATTTAAAAACAAGAGCTGACGGCATTTTTTGCGGCAGAGACGTTTTTAAAACGGTATTTGATGTTTTATCCGATAATGAAGTTGAGGTTGAATTTTTTGTCTCTGACGGAGACAAAATTAAAAAAGACGATATTCTTGCAAAAATCAAAGGCAACCCCAGATATATTTTAACGGGAGAAAGGCTTGCATTGAATTTTGTTCAAAGGATGTCAGCCATTGCAACGTATACAAAAAAGTTTGTTGATATAGTTGAACCTTACGGTGTTTCAATGGCCGATACAAGAAAAAATACCCCGAATTTCAGGATGTTTGAAAAATATGCGGCTAAAATCGGGGGTGCAAGGCTGCACCGCTTTAACTTATGCGATTGTGTTATGCTGAAAGACAATCATATTGCGCTTCTTGGCGGTGATATCAAAAAAGCCGTCAACATGGTAAGAAAAGAAAATTCCCATGCGCATAAAATAGAAGTCGAATGCGATAAAATCGAACAGGTTAAAGAAGCGCTTGAAGCAGGGGCGGATATTATCATGCTTGATAATATGAATTTGGATGAAATTAAAAAATGTGTTCAATTGATTGATAAAAAAGCAATAGTTGAAATATCGGGAAATGTTACGCTTGAAACTTTGCCCGAGCTTGCAAAAACAGGCGTTGATATCATAAGCTCAAGTTCAATTATCACTAAAGCGGGAACGCTTGATTTAGGGTTTGATTATCTTTAAAGTTGAATCCTAAGAGCCTCTAAAAGTTCTTTATTATCGGGATTTATATGTTTTTTTAGCGGGCTAAAATCCGCACCGAGCGCCCTGTAGCCTTTAAGTTCTTTTAGAGAAAGGGTTTCTGGTTCATCTTTTATAATGTAGAGTAAAAGTGCGGGCATTTCATCAAGGTAATAATTTATATTTTGCATAATTATTTGTGAAGCTTTTATAAAATCTTTGTCATCCGCATACTTTTCTTTTAATTTTAAAATTTCTTTTTCATCCCCTTTTTTAATAAGCGGAATAAGTTTTTTTGCAAAATCCTGCTGTCTGAAATTTTCATAACTAAGCGATATTGCCCCGAAATCAACAAGTCTGTTTTGAATTGTATTTTGCCCTTTGTCTTTAAGGGTAAATTTTTTATATTCAAGATAAAGAGCGTCAAATAAATCGATAAAATTTCTTTCTTTTCCTTCGGATTTAACCCAGCTTGTGAGCATAAAGCCGTCGGGTTCATCATCAAGCGCAAGTTTTCCCATATAAAACCTTGAACTTTGATTAGGTTTTATTGCGTTTGAATAATAAATTGCGTTTGCAATTTCTTTTGTTCTGCCATGTTCAGGGTTTAGTCTTGAATAGAGAGGGTCATTATGAAAAATTTTAAGCGCAAGTTCTTCGTTTAATCCTTCTATTTTAAAAACTTTTCCGTATTGTCCGCTGTTTATATAACTTACTCTGCATTGAGTATTCAGGCTTTCTGTCAGTCTTTTTTCAAGTTCTAAGGCTTGTTTTTTTAATTTTGACCCGTCTGCGGTTTTATTTGTATAAGAGGATTTTGCAAAATCCGAAAAAAATTTTCCGATTTCGGATGTCTTATCTTTTATTTTATCGGGGGGAAATTGCTTTCGCCAATTGTCGGGTAAGCTTCCCATATATCTTTTTTCGGCGGGTAAATTTAAAATAAACGCTTCAATTTCTTTTTTTGTTCTTAATTTCTTTTTTAGAAAATGAAAAAGATTTTTTGTCTCAAAGCCGTCTTTTGCATCAATTTTTCTTGCGTCGTTTGGTCTTGAAGCGCCTTTAAACTGTATATTGTTAAATTTAATTGAATTTAAGTTAAAAAACGGCTGCATTTTATTTTTCCTTTACAGAAATAATAAAAGCAAACCGTTTTAAAAATTGCTTTATTGTTTATATTTCTACTTTGACCGTTTTTCCGATTGACGATAAAACTTCATTCAAGACATCAAACAACTCGGCACGTTCCATTTCGTTTAATTCGACAAGCGGACGCCTTACAAAATTTTCAATAATTTTCAGCCTTGATAAAACCGCTTTAACGGGGACGGGGTTAGGCGCCATAAAAAGCTTCCTGAACAGGGGATACAATTTCTGGTGCATATTTCTTGCGGCTTTAATTTGTCCCGATTTAAAATTATGTATTAAAGATTTAATCTCATCGCCCACAACATGAGATGCAACCGATATAACGCCATGGGCGCCAAGCGAGAGCATGGGAAGAGTCAGGCTGTCATCTCCGCAATATATTGCAAAATCTTCGGGACAAAGCGACCTTAATTCGGTTATTGTATCCATGTCGGGAAAACTTTGTTTTAAGGCAACGATATTAGGGTATTCTTTTGCAAGAAATGCTGCCGTCTGCGGCGTCATATTAACACCGGTTCTTCCCGGTATATTATACATAATAATTGGAATATCGACTGCTTTTGCTATTGCACCGAAATGTTCTATAATTCCCTGCTGGTTCGGTTTGTTATAGTACGGAACAACTGATAAAATTGCATCCGCACCGAGTTCAACCGCTTTTTTGGAGGTGTCCACAGCAGTTCTTGTGCAGTTTGAACCTGCACCCATAATGACTTTTCTTGAGCCTGAAACCTGCCCTTTAACCGCATATAAAATTTCATATTCTTCTTCATGGGTTAAAGTGGGGCTCTCACCCGTGGTGCCAGCAACAAGAATGGCGTCCGAGCTTGAATTTATAAGGTGCCCCACCAGTTTTTCAAGAGCTTCAAAGTCAACTTCTCTTTTTTCGTTAAATGGCGTAACCATTGCGGTTATAACTTCGCCCGCATCATATCTTAATGTCATAAATTAATTCCTTATTAATATAATCCCATTTCAATAACTTTCATTGCAAGCCTTACCGTATTTAAGGCGGCACCTATTCTTAAATTATCGGCTACACAGAATAAATCAATTCCGTTATCGAAAGCTATTGATTTTCTTATTCTTCCTACATACACAGGGTCTTTCCCCGCGCATTCTTTGGGCGTCGGATAGATATAGTTATCAATATCATCATATACTTTAACGCCGTATGCATTTTCCAACAGTTCTCTTGTTTTTTCCGGGCTTATTTCTTTTTCAAATTCAATCGTAACGGCTTCCGAGTGTCCTCTGTATACGGGAACTCTTACCGCCGTGCATGAAATAGGAGTGGATTTATCAAGATGAAGAATTTTTCTTGTTTCGTTTGTAACCTTCATTTCTTCTTTTGTATAGCCGTTTTCCGTAAAAGAATCAATTTGAGGAATTAAATTGAAGCCTATTTCATGTTTAAATGCTTTTGGTTCATAGGGCATGCCAATCAAATTAACTTTTGTGTTGTCGGTTAATTCATTAATTGCAGCTAAGCCTGCGCCTGAAACTGCCTGATAAGTTGAAACAATTAACCTTTTAATTTTGGCGTAATCATTCAAAGGTTTTAAAACAAGCATTAATTGTGAAGTGGAACAGTTTGGGTTTGCAATAATTCCTTTATGCTTTTTAAGGTCGTCATCGTTAACGCCCGCAATAACCAAGGGAACATCTTTTTCCATTCTGAATGCGCTTGAATTATCGATAAAAACGGCGCCCCTTTTAGCAGCTTCGGGAGCCAATTTTAAACTTGTTGAACCGCCTGCGGATGCTAAAACTATATTTACGTTTTCAAAAGATTCGGGCTTTGCTTCTTCAACAATATATTCTTTGCCCATAAATGTGAGTTTGGAACCTGCTGAACGATAAGAAGATAAAAATTTAATTTCGTTAAATTCAACCTTTTGCTCTTCCAAAATAGATAAAATTTCTCTTCCGACAACGCCTGTTGCGCCAAGTACTGCTAAATTAGGTTTTTTCATAAAATATTCTCCAATCCGAAGACAAAGTCATTTTCTTTATAAACATGTTTAATGGCAAGAATAACGCCCGGCATAAAGCATTCCCTGTTTGATGTGTCGTGTTTTATTGTTAAAACTTGCCCGTTCGCACCAAAAATTACTTCCTGTGAAGCTACAAACCCCGGCATTCTGACAGAATGAATGTTTATATTGCCAAAGCTTTCTGCCCCTCTTGCGCCTTGAATAAGTTCCGTATCTTTAATATTTCCCATTTTAAAATCGGAATTTGCTTCTGCCATCATTTTGGCAGTTTTAATTGCGGTGCCAGATGGTGCATCTTTTTTTTGATTATGGTGAAGTTCAATAATTTCTGCATTATTAAAATATTTTGCTGCCATTTTAGCAAACATCATCATTAAAACCGCACCTGTTGCAAAATTGGGTGCAATTAAACAGCCTGTATTATTTTCTGTTGAAAGTTTTTTTAATTCTTCAATTTGTTCATCAGTTAAGCCGGTTGTGCCGATAACGGGTTTAACTTTGTTTTTTAAATATAATTTTGCATTTTCAAAAACAACCGAAGGTTCCGTAAAATCAACAATAACATCAGGTTTATTTACTTCAATTGATTTTACAATGTCAGATTCGATATTAATGTTTTCAAAAACATTTTTCCCCGTTTCAAGTTTATCGATGGCGCAAACAAGGGCGGTTTCATCATCTTTTACAACGGCTTTAACAACCTCTTGCCCCATTCTGCCTAAGGCGCCCGTTACTCCAACTTTAATCAATTCTAATACCTCATATATATTATTTTGTTCAAATATTATCTCACAAAAATTTATATAATTCAATTAAATTTAACTCTTAAACTTAAATATATTAGCCTTTTTTATCAAACTTGCAATTTATTTTTATTGCTTGTATCATGGCAAACATAAAAGTTAATACAATTTTTAATTTAAGGAGTTATTAAAATGAAAGTTACTATTGAAGACGGTTGCATCGCTTGCGGCGCTTGCGAATCATTCTGCCCGGATGTATTTAAAGTAGAAGACGTTGCAACAGCTGATAATTCAAAAGTTGCAGGCAATGAAGACGCTGTTAAAGAAGCTGCTGAAGGCTGCCCTGTAAGCGTTATCGTTGTTGAAGAATAGTTTTTAATAAAACTTTAAAAAACCGCTTATTTTTTAATAGGCGGTTTTTTGCGTTCCATGAATAAATTTATCTGCGGTTGCCATGGCGCCGTTTGTGTAATCATCAAGCGTTACGATTGTTTTTGGTGCATTTTCAGTTCCTTTTGCTTCTTGATATTTCTTATTAATTTGATTGCCCAAAATGTTTGCGCCCAAACCTGTTAGAGCGCCCAAGATAAGGGCTTTTGCACCACCAACCATTTTTGTTGTCATGCCAATTGTTGTGCCTAATGAAACCACCAAAGGAATACCTGTTGTTAAAGTTACGCCCACTCTTTCTTCTTTTGTGTCTGCTTGTGCCGTGTATAGGCCAAGAGTTCCTATTGTTCCCGCTGTGCTTAAAATATCTGCGGGGGCACAGCCATAGTTTATATCTCTTATCTTTTCAAAGAAATCAACCTGTTCTTTTGAAAATGCCTTTTTATATTGCTTTAATGCTTTTTCGGCAATATTTTTTGTTTCGGGAGAATTTGCAGCAATATCATCAATTAATCCTGTAAATTCGGCAAATTCATCATCTGTCAGCCCCATATTTTTGTATGGCGATATTAATTTTGTTTGAATTTTTTTGGCTTCCGTTAATCTTTTTTCTGCAAGCGCTTCTTTTGAAAGTTTTTTTGCACCCTGTACAATGCCTTCATCTTTAATATTTTTCATTGCTTGCCAAGCGTCATTATCAAGCCTTTGAATTGAATCGTCTATTGTAGTTATTCTGCCTTTTATGGCATCTGAAGATGTAAATTCACTCAGAGCTTTTTTTCTTTTTCCCATTAATTCTTTCAGCCTTGAAAGTTTGCTTTTGTCTAAGCCGCTTTTTTTAGCGGTTTCTAAAATTGTTTCATCTGCAAGCGTAACTGCATCTTGCGCTTTTGAATAGTTTTTTCTCAAGGTTTTGAGCGCTGTATTTTTATAAAGTTTTGAAGCCCAAGCATCAAATTTTTCATATCCGGGGATTTTCATTAAAATATGCCTTATGATTGAATCTTTGGCATTGCTTATGTTATCTGCCCCTTTTTGAAATTCTGCAAGGTTTTCGGCTGTAACTTTTTTATTTTTTATGGCTTCGTTTGTCTTTTTTGTGCCATCAGCAAAAACATTTTTTACTTTTGAAAAATTTTCTTTTATTGCCTTTACAACACCGCCTTTGTGCCTGAATGCGGCAATAACCCCTGCTGTGATTGAAATTCCCATTGAAGCTAAAAGTGCATATTTTGCAATTTTTCCTTTTTTGCTTTCTTCGCCTTGTTTTTCAAAGACATCGGGTTTTTGTTCCAAAATGGTTGCAGGCTGTTGGTTTTGGGCAGCATTATTATTTTGAACGCCAATTTGGGCGTTAATACCCGCTTTTTGCATATATGATTGTAATAAGCTGCTTTGAACCATATTATTTTGCATATAAAATTACTTTTAAACCCTTTTATGTATATAAAAACGAATGGTATTTAAAAATTGCTTTTATTTTTTACCGGACATTAAAAGAGATTCAATTGAATATTTGGCTAAAGGTTTTTTTGTTCCTCTGTCCATAAAAATTAGCCAGTGCTTGTTTTTTTTGCTTGAAACGGAAAATGAAATTTTCCCTATCGCTTTTTCACCCGTTCTTATGGTTTTAAACCAAATGTCATTATCTGTAAATGGGGATGGGTAATAAATTTTTTTAATGTCATCCGTTAGAGCAATATCAAATGGGTAAAAATCCACATCGCTATTATTTGTTATTTTTAATTGAAGCGTTATAAAATCATCATCTCCAAATGGGTCTTTTGTATATTTGGCGCTATAAATTTCAACATCTAAACCATCTAAATAAATGTCATCTTCCTTAAATGCTTCTTTTGAAAAAACAGGTAGGTCAACTTCCCCTAAAATTTCAATTTCAAATTCATCCCCCGGGGCAAGGTGGGCTACATCACCTTTTTTATTTAGCATTGAAACAAGCCCGATAGCGCCCCCAATGGCAGCACCCCCTGCCGCTGTCATGCCATGAGAAGCTATGGCAGTTTCAAGCCCCAATAAATTTATACTCATTAAACCGCCAATAGCACCTGTAACTAAAGTAACCCCCGCATGCTGAGCTACATTTTTAGCGGTTCCTATTGCCAAATTTTCTTTTGTTGTTAAATTGCCCTGAATTGGAATTTGCCTGCCATCGGGCGTTACCATATAATCAAAAGTAGTCAGCATATAACCGTCTCTATTTAATTTTTTAGGGTCAGAAATTTGTTGAATTATTCCATGGACAATTGTGCCTCTTGGAATAATAACGCCTTTTTTGCCTGCTACATCTTCCGTAATTTCAGCAAAAAATTCATCGCCCGCTTCATTAATTGAACCGCTTATAACATTTGATACCGTCATTTTAACTTTGTCTTTTTTATCAAGCTTGTCAACTTCGCCCGTGAACATTTTTGTATCTTTAAATTCGCCTTCTTCCGTAACCGAACCCTTAAGAGGTTCTGAATATGAAGGCATTAAGCTTGATAGAAAGCTTAAAATAAGCATTGTTGATAAAATTTTTTTAAAACGGCATTTCATAATAATAAATTATACTATGTTTCAAAAATTGTCACATGACAAATTAAAAGTGTAGAATTTCTTTTTGAAGGAGATTTATATGTCAGATTGTATTTTTTGTAAAATCGTAAACGGTGAATTTAATACGGAATTTGTTTATGAAACGGAAAATGTTGTTGTTTTTAAAGATATTAATCCTGTTGCGCCGGTTCATCTTTTGGTTGTTCCCAAAAAACACTATAGCAATTTATCTGAAGTAGATGATAAAAATTTATTATTGGAACTTATGGAAACAGTTCAAAATGTTACAAAAAAATTGGGCATTGAAAGCTTCAGAACAGTTATAAATACAGGAAAAGAAGCAGGCCA
>DVJH01000180.1 GCA_018710795.1 Candidatus Galligastranaerophilus gallistercoris
TAATGCTCGGTGTAATCAATAACATTTACACCGTATGCATTTTTAAGTATTTCCCTTGTTTTGTCTGCATTAATAGGCTTTTCAAACTCTACACTGACAGCCTCGGAGTGTCCGATATAAACGGGGACTCTGACTGCCGTGCAGGAAATTGGTACAGACTTATCAAGGTGAAGGATTTTTCTTGTTTCGTTTGTAACCTTCATTTCTTCTTTTGTGTATCCGTTATCTAAAAATACATCGATTTGAGGAAGCAGGTTGAAACCTATTTCGTGTTTAAAGACTTTACTTTCATAAGGCATTCCGATTAAATTAACTTTTGTGTTATCCGTTAATTCGTTCATAGCGGCAAGCCCTGCGCCGGAAACCGCCTGATAAGTTGATACTATTAAGCGTTTAATTTTTGCATAATCATTTAAGGGTTTTAGGACAAGCATTAATTGTGATGTTGAGCAATTAGGGTTTGCAATTATTCCTTTATGTAATTTAAGGTCGTCATCGTTAACGCCTGCTATAACAAGAGGCACATCTTCTTCCATACGAAATGCGCTTGAATTATCAATAAAAACCGCTCCTCTTTTAGCGGCTTCGGGAGCCAAAACTTTGCTTGTAGAAGCACCTGCTGATGCAAGAACAATATTTACTCCTTCAAAAACTTCAGGTGTTGCTTCCAATACCGTATATTCTTTACCTGCAAATTGAAGTTTACTTCCCGCAGAGCGCTTTGAAGACAACAATTTAATATCGTTAAATTCGACTTTTTGTTCTTCCAGAATGCTTAAAATCTCTCTTCCGACAACGCCCGTTGCCCCTAAAACTGCTAAATTCGGTTTTTTCATAGTATATTCTCCAATCCAAAGATAAAGTCATTATTGTCGTATACATATTTAATCGCAAGCTCGACACCCGACATAAAACATTCACGGTTTGAAGTGTCATGTTTGATTGTTAAAATTTGTCCGTTTGCGCCGAAAATTACTTCCTGCGAAGCAACGAACCCGGGCATTCTGACGGAGTGAATATTGATGTTGCCTCTGCCTTCTTCGTTAAATAATCCGCCTCTTGCGCCTTTTATGATTTCTGCGTCTTTAATATTTCCCGTTTGCATATCGGGGTTTACTTCCGCCATCATTTGAGCGGTTTTAATTGCGGTGCCTGAAGGCGCGTCTTTTTTTTGATTATGATGAAGTTCAATAATTTCCGCATTGTTAAAATATTTTGCCGCCGTTTTTGCAAACATCATCATTAAAACGGCGCCTATTGCAAAATTCGGCGCAATAAGACAGCCCGTATTGTTTTGTTTTGAAAGTTTTTTTAATTCTTCGATTTGTTCATTGGACAGCCCCGTTGTTCCTATAACGGGTTTTACTTTATTTTCAAGGTAGGTTTTTGCGTTTTGAAAAACTGCGGAAGGTTCCGTAAAATCTACGATAATATCGGGCTTGTTTAATTCGATTGATTTAACAATATCGCTTTCAATCGCAACGCTTTCATATACATTCAAACCCGTTTCAAATTTATCAATGGCACAAACAAGCCGCATATCGGGGTTGTTGATAACAGTCTTTATGACTTCTTTACCCATTCTGCCTAATGCGCCCGTTACTCCTACTTTAATCAAAATTGCCTCCTTGAAATAAAGTCATATTTTTGTTCAAACATTATCCCATAAAATAAGATATAATTCAATCAGCAGTTACACGTTTCGTTTTTTGCCGTTCGCCAGAGTTTATCCCATTCTTCAACGGTTAAGGTTTCAAGGGTTATGTTGTTATTGTGTGCAATTTCTTCCATTTTTCTGAATCTTTTTTCAAATTTTTTATTTGCTCTAATCAGGCATTGTTCCGCATCAAGCCCTCTCCACCTTGCAAGATTTACAAGTGCAAATAAAATGTCTCCGAATTCAAGCTCCATTTCATCTTTTGTTTTTGCTTCAATAAATTCTTTGATTTCCGAATTAACGCAATCTATGACATCTTCTTCTTTTATCCATTCAAAGCCTGCCTTAACCGCTTTTTTGGAGAGTTTTTGCGCCGTCATCAGGGCGGATTGCGCTTTTGAAATTCCGTCCAAACAGCTTTTTCTGTGAGGTTTTTCTTCTTTTTTTAATTTTTCCCAGTTGTCTAAAATCTCGTTTACGCCGTTAACTTTGACATCCGAAAAAACATGGGGGTGTCTGTGGATTAATTTTTTGTTTATCTCTTCCGCCACATCTTCAAAAGTAAATTCGTTGTTATCCGCGGCAATTTGGGAATGCAATACAACCTGCAGCAAAACATCGCCCAATTCTTCTTTTAAGTGTTTAATGTCGTTATCGTCAATGGCATCAACAGCTTCATAGGCTTCTTCCAGCATATTTTGTCTTATTGTTTGATGAGTTTGCGCTCTGTCCCATGAACAGCCTTTATCGCTCCTTAAGATTTTCATTGTTTCAAGTAGTTTTTCAATATTTGTTTTATCCATTTTGAAATCCTTTATCTTACCATCTGGTCAACGGTCAAAATCAAAATGCCTTCGCCGCCGATTGCTTTAAGGTGGTTTATGCTGTCATAGATTTTATCTTTATCGACAACAACATGCACCGCCACATTTTTATCATCGCCCCATAAGGTCATAACGGTCGGGGATGAGAGCCCGGGAAGAAAAGTTTTTAATTCTTCCAGTTTGGTTTTTGGCAAATTGACCATTAAATATTTTTTTTCTTTAGCGTCCATTACCGCATTAATTGCGGTTAAAAGAGCGCTTATTTGTTTTTTGATTTCATCCGATAAATCTTTTCTCTGTACTATAACGCAGCTTGAATCCATTATTTTGTCGATAATTCTTAATCTGTTTTGCTTCAGGGTGGAGCCTGAGCTTGTGATATCGACTATAACATCCGATAACCCTAAAGAAGGCGTTATTTCAACGGCACCGTTTACTTCAATTATTTTTGCCGTTTTTCCCATTTGCTTAAAATAATTTTTTGCAATATTGGGGAAACTTGTTGCAACATTAATTGTATCGGGCAGGTCTTCCGTTTTTTGATATTTGTCTTCTTCTTTAACGGCAACAACCATATCGCAATAGCCGAAATCAAACCTTTTTATAACATCAAGTTCGATTCCTTCTTCTTTTACGATATCAAGCCCCGTAAAACCTATGTGGGCAACTTTTGCATCTAAAAATTTCGGGATATCCTGTGTTCTTACAAAAATTATGGAACATTTTTTATCCTGTGTCGTTATATGCAGGCATCTTTCCGATTTTGCTTCAAAATTTAAGCCTGCGGCATTTAACAATTCATAAATTTTTTCGGATAATCTTCCCTTGTTGGGAATTGCAATTTTAAGTTCTTCCATAGCCATTAAAATAACACATCAAACATTAAAGGCAATATATTTTAACGGTTTTAATTTTTTTATTTTATAATGTTCTTATTGTACTACCGAGGAATTTTAAATTATGGAAGAAACAAAGAAAAAAGAGTTTAAAGATACGCTTAATTTACCGCAGACAACACTTGCAATGAGAGCAAACGCAACGGTAAGAGAATTAGAGATTCAAAAATTCTGGGAAGAAAATAAAATTTACGAAAAAAACGTAAATCAAAAAGATAAAGTAAATTCTTTTATTCTTCATGACGGGCCTCCGTATTTAAGCAGCGAAAAAATCCATGTGGGGACTGCTTTAAATAAAGTTTTAAAAGATATAATCATAAAATATAAATCACAAAAAGGTTTTTATGCGCCTTATGTGCCGGGGTATGACGGGCATGGGCTTCCTATTGAAAATAAGGTGGTAAAAAATATTAAAGGCGGAAGAAACTCAGTTACGCCTTTTGAATTAAGAAAACTTTGCAGAGAATTTGCGGCAAAAAGCCTTAAAGGGCAGGAGAGCGAATTTAAGCGCCTCGGTGTTTGGGGAGATTGGGAACATCCTTATCTTACGATTGCACCCGATTATGAAGCGGAACAAGTCAGAGTTTTCGGAGAA
>DVJH01000181.1 GCA_018710795.1 Candidatus Galligastranaerophilus gallistercoris
CAAAATAATTTATACAGCCCTCTTTTAATGTCAAGAATTCAAAACTTAAATTCAAACGCCGCTATTCAAACTTACGGTCAGGCGGTTTAATTTAAGAAAAATATTAAAGCGCAAATTCCGCCCGCTATCCAGCAATAATATGCAAATCCTTTTAGTGTGCTTTTTTCTAAAAATTTCATAAAATATTTAATGCAAATATAGCCTATAATAAATGCCGTTGTCATACCGGATAAAATTGCCGCCATATTAAAATTTTGAACTTCTTTTATATCAAATGTCATTAAAGGATAAATAAAAGAAGCTAAAATTATAATCGGGATGCTCAAAATAAATGAAAATTTGGCGGCATTTACTCTTTTAACGCCTTTAAATATCGCAGCCGAAATTGTCATCCCCGAGCGGGATAACCCGGGGAACACGGCAAACCCCTGCATAAGTCCGACAAAAAGCGCCGTTTTGAAATCGATTTTACCTTCTTTATTTTTAAATTTTTCGCTTAAAAACAGCACCGCTCCCGTCAACATAATCATAATGCTTACAACGAACGGGTTTTGGGTTAATTTATGGGCATAATCTTTAATTAAAAACCCGAAAACGCAGGTAATAAAAGTTGCAATTAAAATATATATCCCGAATTTAAAATTTTCGTTTGTATAATCTTTATTTTTTAAGGCGTAAAAAAATCCCGATAAAATTTTTTTAATATCTTTGAAAAAATAAATTATTACCGCAAAAAGTGTGGATAAATGGATTAAAATATCAAAAAATATTTCTTCATTTGCGACAATTTGAAAATCGCCGCCCGTTATTAATTTATATAATGCGGAAGATAAAACAATATGACCCGAGCTTGAAACGGGTAAAAATTCCGTTAAGCCTTGGCATGCCCCCATTATAACCGCTTGCAGAGTTTGCATTTTATCCCCTTACAGACTGTATGTTGCGCAGGAAGTCGGGGTTTCATAAACGCTTACTTTTGAAACATTTTCAAATTCTTTTTGAACTTCTTCAAAAATATATTTGGCAATAATTTCAGAGCTGGGCGAAATATCTTTAAATTCCGGAAGCTCGTTTAAATCTTTATGATCAAGATAATCTATAATTTCGTTTACTTTTTTCTTTAAAACTTTAAAATCAACCAGAATATTTGATTTGTCTAAAATTTCGCCTTTTACGCTTACTTCTACTTTCCAATTATGCCCGTGCATATTTTCGCACTTACCTTTGTAATTTAAAAGGTGATGTGCCGATGAAAAATTTGTTTCTATCCGAACTTCGTACATAATCGGATTTTAACAAAAAATAAAAATTGTGAAAAGAATTAAAATTTTAATTTTAAAAAATAATCTTAACATTTCTTAAAATAACCTAAAGTATTTTACCTTTTTTGCCGAATATATAAGCGGATATTAAACGAAGTGTATTAACAATTTCAGTGTGTAATTAAGGACGGACTGTTAAAAGAGAGTCTCTGAAAGGAATATAGAAATGAGTTTACGGAGTATGTTTACAAAAAAACATGCAATAAATCTTATGGTTTGCGCATTGTCATTTTTAATTTCGCCTGCGCTTGCCGTTGATTTTAATACCCCTGTGGTAAATGACGAAAACGATTTTGTCATTGAAAATAATGTTTATCAAAATGTTAATGTTGAACCCGGGGATTCGGATTATAACGGAGTATTTGCGCTTACAAACAACGGCTCTATTTCAAAAATCGAAAATAGTTCGTTTCTATTAAACGGCTCAACCGATTATTACGGGGGCGGGCTTTTAAACGAAGGCGCAATTTCAAATATTACGGCCTCTGATTTTCAGGATAACTATACCGGTCTTTTAAACGGTGATACTATTTCATCAATAACGGATTCAACCTTTATAAATAATAATCTTGGTATCTATAATGACGGCTATATTCAAAATATTGATAATTTAACCTTTATATATGATACTCTGCCTTCTTTTGAAGATGATACGGCTTCATACTCAACTTCTTCGGGTTCAAATACAATCGGTATTGAAAACTATTACAGGATAGAAAAAATCAATAATTCAAAATTTTCGGGGCTTTCTGTCGGCATTGAAAACAGGGGGCAGATAAACGAAATCAAAAATTCAACTTTTGATTCAAACGAAGTCGGTATTGCAAATAATTATTATATAAATACCGTTGATAATTCAACGTTTACAAATAACACTATGGCGGGAATTTATAATTCTGCAGGCGCAGCGAGAGCTATGGCAAATTCAACTTCACCTTCCGTTACCCTGTTTGATGCATCAAATGATGAATCCGGCATTGAAAAAGTTTCAAATTCGACCTTTGCAAACAATATGATAGGCATAATGAATGAATACGGTCAGATTGATACAATCGAAAATTCAATTTTTAACCAAAACGCTGCAGGCATTCTTAATGCCGATGAAATCGATATCATAACCGATTCTTCTTTTAGTGAAAACGAAGTCGGTCTTTATAATATGGGAGATATGGTTCTTATAAAAGACAGCGATTTTCTAAATAACACTGAAGGTGGTATTTTAAACGGCGTTATGCCTCTTGTTGAAGAACCAAGCGCTGCTCCTTTATCAGACAGTGTTTTTGGTTTTGAACCCAAGATAGATTTAATTTCAAACGCAAATTTTGAAAATAACAAAGGATACGGCGCAATATACACTCAATTCGGTTCAATCGATAAAATAGAAGATTCAACTTTTACAAATAATGAAGGCGCCATATCGCTTGATTTATTTGGCAAGGTTAAAACCGTTGAGAATACAAACTTTGTTAATAACTATATTATAAAACAGGCGGAACAAATGCCAAAAGTAACAACTTCTCCCTCATCATTACTTGAAAGGGGAGCAAAAGGCGGCGCCTATTATAATAATACATTTGATACCGCACAGGATAGAACATACGGCGGACTTCAATATACCGCAACAAAAACGGACGGCACGGTTGTAACTATCGGAATGTATACCGATATGTTAACGGGTGAACAATTATCCTCGGATGCCGTTAAAGAAAAAATGCAAAACGGCGAAAAACCGATAACTTATAATATTAATATTACAAAAGAAGGTCTTATTTCTTATATGGAGCAATCGGGCGCATCCGAAGAAGATATTGCACAGCTGGAACAAAACTACGATTTAATGGTCGATGAGATGGTATCCCAGGCTTTATCCCAAGAAGGCGCCATAACGGAAGACCTTAAAACATTCTATAATAACATTATCCCTGAAGCTGAAACCACATTTATAAATTCAAACTTTACGGGTAACCATGTTGAAAATGAACAGGGTGAAGCATTGGGCGGCGCGATTTATTCAAGAAAAAACGTTAAAATCGCTGCAACTGACGGCAAAACCTCTTTAATTTCGGGCAATTATACCGTTTCAAAAGACGGTAAAAAACAAAACGCAATTCATATGGCGCCAAACGTCATTATTCCCGTAACAGAGCCTTCAAGCGTCTCTACATACGGCACCACAATTTCAGATGCTATGATAATGACCGAAGCTTCATCGCTTATTTTGGAAGCAACCAAAAACGGCGTTATCCAAATAGATGATACAATCTCAGGTGATAAAGGCGGCGGAATTTATGCTTTTGCAAGTGCACCCGAACCAAGCTCTCTTGCTGAAAATTCGGTTTCAACATATGCGAGAGCAAACGGCGGGTCATTAATGGAACCCGATGAAAACGGACTTGTTACGATTATTGAACCTCAGGATAACTACAAAATCTACATAACAGGCGATAACACGGGCACCGTCATATTAAATAACAACGTCGAAGGCGAAGCCGATATGTATCTTTATCAAACAACACTTAAACTGGGTAAAAGAGATGACG